>JAPZAN010000286.1 GCA_027460605.1 Candidatus Methanoperedens sp. | reverse complement strand
CCTGCAGGTTCGCCATTGAGCCAGACCCAGGTTGCAATGCCAAGTTCTTTCGGGTTTATCTGGAATCCGTCGGTAGAAGCCCTGACCGAAATTTGTCCGTTTTCAGGAAGAAAAATAGCCATGTCGCATGGGAAAATTTGTCTTGTATGGCGGATCATCAGGTGTAAAACCTGATCAATACTCTGGGCAGTGACCAGGTCCTTGCTTAATTCATAAAATGTTGTATTCCTGGCCTCGCTTTGTTGAAGCTGCTGCACCTTATATTGAAGATTGGACGCAAGATTGCTAATTACAAAGGCAAACGCAATGAACATGAGATAAGATAAAAAATATCTTACATCTGAAACGGCAAAGGTGAAATACGGTGGAATGAAGAAATAATCAAAAATGAGAACGCTTAAGACTGCTGCAAAGATAGACGGGCCGCGCCCCAGGAAAATAGCGATGATTACAACAGGCAGGAGCATTAAGAATAGTAAGTTAATCTGACCAAGAATGTCTCTCAAAAGAAAACCGAATAAAGAACCAAGAATAACAGCAACTGCGCTTATGACATAATTTAGCGGGCTGATTATACCTATTTTTTTCTTGGGTACAGGTTGTTCGCTCTTGCCTGCAAAGAGGAAAACATCGATATCTCTTGTGCGTACCAGGATCTTCCGGGCAAGAGTAGGGAACAATCCAAAACGCCTTGGTTTGCCCATCACTATCTTTGTCACATTATGGCTCTGTGCATAGCGGGCTATCTCCTCAGCAACATCATCCCCTTTGACCCAGACGACGCGTGCACCCAGCTTTTCAGCGAGATCAATGGCTTTTTTAAGCCATTCCTGTTCTTTATCTGATAATTGCGCATGTTTGGCAGTTTCTACATAGAGCGCTATCCATTCTACGTTCATATCCGAGGCTATGCGAAAGGCCGAGCGGACCAGTTGCTCGGCATAGGGACTGGCCAATACACCAACCAGGATACGCTCCGTAGCAGACCAGGGCCCGCCGATTGCATGTGCCCTCATGTACCGGAGCATTTTTTCATCGACGCTGCCTGCCACAAGCCGCAGCGACATTTCACGAAGTGCAAGTAAATTCCCAGGCTGAAAGAAACTCTTGACAGCATTTTCTGCCATATCCTTTGCGTAAACCTTTCCTTCTTTCAATCTTTTGAGCAACTCCTCAAAAGGAAGGTCTACAAGCTTGATTTCATCAGCTAACTGGAAAAAAGTGTCCGGGATAGTTTCACTGACACGAACTCCTGTTATACGGAAGACGATGTCATTTAAACTTTCAAGATGCTGCACGTTCAGGGTTGAATATACATCAATTCCCGCGTTCAGAAGCTCCTCTGCATCCTGATAGCGCTTGGCATGGCGGGAATTCGGGGCATTTGTATGGGCTAACTCATCAACAAGTACAATCCTGGGCCGCCGCGCCAGAACACCATCCAAATCCATCTCCGCAAGCTGTATGCCTTTATATTCGGTAACAACGAGGGGAATAGTTTCAAGACCCTCCAGGAGTGTTTCCGTCTCTGCCCTGCCGTGTGTTTCAGCGTAACCGACAACAACATCCATTCCTTCCTGTTTACGCATCCTGGCATCAGAGAGCATGGAATAGGTTTTCCCGACTCCGGGTGCAGCGCCAAAATAGATGGTCAGTTTCCCGCGTTTTTTGGCTGCTTCTTCCTGCTGAGCAATTTCCAGAAGAGATTCTGGTTCAGGTCTTTTGTCTTCTGTATCTATCATTGAAATCTACTTCATATTGTCCAGGGCAAGATTTAATTCTAAGACATTAATACGTTGCTCTCCTAAAAATCCTAACTGCCTGTTCTCAACGTGTTCAACCACCAGTTTATTTAATGTTTCTTCGCTGAGATTACGTGCTTTAGCAACACGGGGTATCTGTACGAGGGCGGATTGCATACTGATATGAGGGTCTAAACCGCTTGCTGAAGCCTCTACAAGGTCTGAAGGTACCGGAGCCTGGATACCGGATGACTTCAGTAGCTCAGTTCTATTGGAAATCTGGTCTATCAAATCCTTATTCGTTGGCCCGAGATTTGAGCCTCCGGAAGCCAGAGGATTATATGGATAACCCGAAGTGGCTGAAGGGCGCGACCAGAAGTATTTTGGGTCTGAAAAAGGCTGCCCGATAAGGGCTGAACCAGTAAGATTGCCGCCAGAATCGTATATGAGGCTTCCCCCTGCTTCTTTTGGGAAAATTAACTGGGCAATTACGGTTACTGCGACGGGGTAGATGATGCCGACAACAACCATCAGGATTGCGAAGAGTTTTAGTGTTGTCTTTATGTGTTTCATTACTTTTCTTCCTTAGAGCTTCTCCAAGCATCAATATACTTTTTCGGAATCCTGTAATCCTTTTCTAAAGATTTCCATGAGAATTTATGCAGAACCTCCACTTCATATTTGAAAGCTCCCCGCATATCAACTTCGTAAAGCTTAAGCTGATATGATGGCGGCATTTCATACCATTTTTCAGGATATGGAAGTAATCCGTTTTTTTTTATTGTATTCTCAAGCTCATAATCCCGAACAAATTTCTCACCATTAATTTCAAAAGTTTCAAGGTCTTCTTCTATATACGTGTGAACGATTTGCGGTGGCTTCATATATTTTCCCTCATTTTAAAATTCAAATTTGTTATCTCCATTGTTTGTTATCTCACATCTATCTCAGACCTTTACCTTTCCGGGACACAAATCTACACGAAACATAATATCTTCTGCTTGAATTTTTTTCCCGGCATAGTTTGGAACATATATTGATAGTGCCCTATTAATAGGAATGCAAACTTCTTTCTGTATCGTAATTTTGCTTTTTAAATTTGTATAGAAGAAATCGCCTACAGGTTCCCGCTTACCAGTATATTTGTCTTCGTTAAAAAACCTTATTGTAGTTTCATTTGGTATATCTGTATTATTAGCATCTTTGAGCGTTAGTCTTATTTCATTATCATTTGCACGTATCAATATCATATCTTCTTCTTCAGACTGGTTTCCCTTATAGAAAGGGTGTAGCATAACGACCCTCCCATAGACATTCTCTGATTCTACTGTAACATACTTGTTAAAATTGTCCATTTCTTTTGTTAAAATTCTTTTGTCACAATTTTCTTCCCGACGAAGATATTCAGTTGCTGAAATGCTTTCTGATTTTCTCGAAAGTTCTTCTATTTTTAGTATCTCAGAAATTACTTTTTCAGCCAATTCTTCCTTAGTTTCAAACTCGATTTGTTGAAGTTCGCCTACTATCGGTAATTTTGATAGCAAATCTCTATTAATGTCATTTTTCTTACAGGGTATTATTATACTGTTGTTATATGTTCTCGCCAACTTAATTTCTTTTTTTACCGCTTCTGATTCAAGGGCTAAGATAGTCACAATTATTACAAAATATCTGCACTCTTTTATGGCACTCTCTCTAACAGTTTTCTCTTGCTCGCCTGCCTTTAAGTCTTCACGAGCTACAAAAGACGGCTTTTTCATCTTTTCAAGCGATTTCTTAAGGTGTTGAGCGTAACTCAATCCCGTTTTTGTTTCGTAACAAATGAAAACTTCTTTTTCGTGAGCCATATCTACATAAACATACTAATCACAATATCAATAATTTTGATCCCTATGAACGGCGCTATTATTCCGCCGAGCCCATAGACGAGCAGATTGTACATCAATAGTTTTTCAGCAGGCATCGGGCGGTATTTGACGCCTTTCAGCGCAAGGGGTATCAGCATAGGGATGATGATGGCATTAAAAATAACAG
>JAPZAN010000285.1 GCA_027460605.1 Candidatus Methanoperedens sp. | reverse complement strand
TTTGACGGGCAGAAGATTTTTTTCAATACATCAAAAGAAGCAAAAAAATTGAAAACATTGAAAAAAAATAAAAAAGTCGCTTTTTTAATAGATAAAAGGGATATGAGCAACATATACGAAAACAAGGCTGTCTTATTCATGGGTGAAACCAAAATCTACGGGGTCCTTGATGTCCCGCTGCGATTCATTAATATGCTTTCCACGCTCCGTCTTTTCATGAAAAAATATCCCGAATATACAAGGAAATATTCAACTTCCGAATTACCAAAAGCATGGCAGTTGACACCTGTCATTTCCAGGATACTCGTGGAAGTGAAACCTGCCAAGATAATTTACTGGAGAGGGGCAAAACAGATAAGCGTGCCGGTGTGACCATGAGAATCCCTGTTGAGATGCGAAATATATTATACGGGAATTATTTCGGTTATGTCTGTACAAGCGACCGGAATGACCAGCCGCATCTGACACCAGTATTTTTCGTATATGATGAACATTCCCAGAAAATATTCTTCATCACCAATGATAAATCAAAAAAGGTCAAGAACATATCGGAAAATCCTAACGTCAGCATAACGGTCGATATCAGGGACACGGTAAACCCTTTCAATAACGAAGGCGTAATGGCACAGGGCACAGCCACGATTACTGAAAAAGCGCCGATTTATTTCCTTTCCGAAGAGACGCTGCAATTATACTATGACATCTATATGGAATTTAAGAGCAAATACGAGAAAGTAATAGAGAACAAGCCGCTCGGGGAAAACGATGTGATTGTGCAGATAAACATCGAAAAAATGGTATACTGGAGAGGACCCCATTTCAAGTCTATTAGATTCAGAAAAGATGAATGATACTTTTAAAAAGGTTTTCGTATCTTATTCGATTTTTCCCCTGAATCGGGAATAGGGTTATATACCGAAGCTGTCAGATTGTTTTAATGGGTGAATGGATAAAAACTATGTTAATGAAACTAAATTAATATGATCCACCTATGTACATCGATACTTGTACCTCGCGCTTGAAAATATATGAACGGATAGCAAGCGGTTCAAAAGTATTGGAAATAGGCTCCGGGTCTGGTATTCTTGCCAACCTTTTATCAAATAAAAAATGCCGGGTATATTGTATTGAGAAACAGCAAAACCTTGCAGTCATATCAAAGAACAAATGCGTGGAGGTCCTGAATGTGGATATCGAAACAGCAGAATTGCCTTATGAATGTGGTTTTTTCGATTGTATCATTCTTGGAAATGTCCTTGAACACCTGAGAAACCCCTCTGAAATTTTAATGAAACTTAAAAAATACCTGAGAGTTGACGGTTCCATAATTTACTCCGTTCCGAACATAGTCAACTGGTATTCAAGAACGACTATTTTTCTGGGGAAATTCGAATATGAAAAAAGCGGTGTGTTTGATGAGACGCATCTGCGGTTTTACAATCTCAATTCAGCAAAAAGGCTTGCGCTGGAATCCGGATACAGGATTGTATGGCTGGATGTTACTCCAAGCGTCTATTTTTTCAAGGAGAGGTTGAATTTCCTCTGGTACGGGCTTGCAGTGCTGTGGAAGAATCTTTTTGCGGATGAGTTCATTATCCAGGCCAGAAAAATTTCTTCATGAATACATCGGATTGAAGTCCCGTCGCAGAGCTATGCCTATCTGCTCAAGAAAAATCTCGGCAGGCTGGGCTCCTACGAAGGATGTATCCTCGTTGATTACGATATGGGGAGTACTCATAATTCCATACCTCTGCACAAGTTGCGGGAATTCTGTCATTTCGATAACATCCGCCCTTATGAACTCATTTTCGATGGCGAACTGGTAAGCTGTCCTTGCCGCTGCCGGGCAATAAGGGCATGTGGGCGATACAAATACCTGTATATGAACCGGCTTTTTTATCTCAGCCAGTCTTTTCTTGATGGTATCAGGTAAAGATGAAACACCTTTTGAAACTTCTATTATGCCAGCAACAAGAACTGATAATTCGTATCCTGTGGGAACGCCATAATACCTTACGCCGTAATCCGAGCTTCCCACTATTGCAATGGCAGGGATTTTTTTGATGTTGTATTTTATGTCTTCCTCGCCATTTAAAACAAAATCATAGATTTTCGGTTTTATTTTTGGCGACAATGCTGCAAGCTCAAGCACAAGCTCCCGTGCTTCCTTGCAGAACTGGCACTCAAGCTCCTGCGTGAAAACGATAAGTTCCACATCGCCAGCCATCTCTTCAAAGTGTTTTTTTATGTGCTCTTTTTCAGCGGGAGGCAGCGCCATTTTTCTCACTCTACCGATTCAAGAACTTTTCTTACTCTTTCAAGGGCGCGGTTCATTTCCTTGAAAGAACCAAACATCAAATCCATCATCGTTTGCATAATATTTTCCTCCATTTTGAAAATCCAGAGAAGCTTTTTAGCTTACATATTAGACGGGATTTTCAAATTTACTTCTCCTTAATTCTACTCAATGAGAGTATTAATTCAAAATTCTTTGCTTTGTAAAATTTCTTGGGTATAAAGTGGCTCTTCAAAATTTTGTATCTCGCTTTTTTTATGACATTGCCGTTACGGCAAAAAGCATATGGTTTGGGAAACCTATTTAAGCAAGGTATATTCTAATCCAGACGATTCTGAGGTACGATGCATTTAATCATAACAGAGAAACACGATACTGCAAAGAGAATAGCAGCTATACTTGCTGAAAAGAAGCCGGAAAAAGAACGGGTGAACGGTGTCGATACGTATAAATTCGACGGCAAGACCGTCATCGGTCTTTCGGGGCATATCGTGGAAGTGGATTTCCCGAAAGAATATAATAACTGGCAGAAGACCGACTTAAAAGAACTCATACAGGCTGATGTTTTGACAACTCCCACTCATGCTAACATAGTCACAGCGCTTCGAAAACTCGGGAAAGAGGCAAAGCGTCTCACCGTTGCCACAGACTACGACAGGGAAGGCGAACTAATAGGCGTGGAAGCCTTGAACGTAATTAAAAAAGTAAACCCGGACATCCCTGCCGACCGCGTGCATTACAGCACCATAACGCCGGCAGAAATAACAAAAGCCTTTGCAACTCCTACAAAAGTCGATTTCAACCTTGCCGCGGCTGGAGAATCCAGGCAGGTAATAGACCTTGTGTGGGGTTCGGTTCTCACACGTTTTGTTTCGTTAAGTTCCGGGCGCCTCGGTGATAAGTTCCTTTCCGTGGGCAGGGTGCAGTCGCCAACGCTTGCCATTATAGTGAACCGGGAAAAAGAACGGGAAGCTTTCGTATCTGTGCCCTACTGGGAACTATATGCGACGCTGGTGAACGGCGGGGAATTTGAAGCCCAGCACAAAAAAGGAAGATTTTTAGACAAAGCCGAAGCTGAAGCAATCCTGGCAAAACTCGGTAAAACCGGCACCGTAAAAAGTATTGTTCTTGGGAAACGAAGTGAAAAACCTCCTACGCCATTTAACACAACAGAATTCCTGAGGGCTGCCAGCGCAATCGGCGTCTCGCCTGCAAACGCCATGAGAATAGCTGAATATCTGTATGTCAACGGGTTTATCTCATACCCGCGTACAGATAATACAGTTTATCCCGAAACCCTTGACACTAAAGGCATCATTGAATCGTTCCTGAACACGGAATTCCGCGAATATGCACAGAAACTCCTTGCAGGAAAGCTCACGCCCACGAGGGGCAAAAAAGAAACCACCGACCATCCGCCTATCCATCCCGCAACGCCGGTTAAGAGGAGCGAGCTAAACGAGGACGAATGGAAGATATATGAACTCGTAGTCAGGCGTT
>JAPZAN010000284.1 GCA_027460605.1 Candidatus Methanoperedens sp. | reverse complement strand
ATAAGAATATCTTTGTATTATCTGATGAGATTTATGAGAAAATAATCTATGACAAAGAGCACTTAAGCATAGGCGCAATGGACGGAATGCAGGACTTGACCATAACTGTCAACGGGTTCTCGAAAGCATACGCGATGACTGGATGGCGCCTCGGGTACGTGAGCGCGCCAAAAGAAGTTTACGAACAGATGCTAAAACTTCACTCGCATTCGGTGAGCCAGGCGACTTCATTTGTTCAGTATGCAGGCCTGGCGGCGCTTCAGGGCGACCAGACCCCTGTTGCAGCCATGGTCAGGGAATTCAGGGCAAGAAGAAACCTGCTGGTCAGGGGATTGAATAAACTCGGCATTAAATGTGCAAAACCCGATGGCGCTTTTTATGCTTTTGCAGATGTGAGCGAGTATGGAAGCGGCGAGGCAATTGCCGAACTTCTTCTCAACAAGGCATTTATCGCAACTACACCGGGCTCGGCTTTTGGCTCTTTGGGCAATGATTTTATCAGGATATCGTATGCCACTTCCCAGGAGCGCATCAAAGAGGCGTTGCGAAGAATGGAAGCTGTTTTATAATCAAACAGATTCCCTCTTCGATTTGTAATTCTTAGCTTATTTTTTGCCTTGTTTGTTTGCAAGCGGCAGGTAGTCGATATTGTTGCCATAAAGCACATACGGAGAATCACATATCCCATCGCCATCACTATCTGCGCAGGTCTGGCTGAAGCCTGTGCCGTCTGGCTTTGCCCAGAAGTTTCCACCAAGATAGGTACCTCCGATGATATTAATACCGGGTTTCTTCGTAGTATTCCAAGTATTGGGGAGGCTTAATATGCGGGAGTTGTTGGTGTTGTTAAAGTAGTTGTTGTAAATGATGTTATAATTGCCTGTGAACCCGAAAGCGAACAGGATGATGCCGTTGTCGCTGTTACTGGAAGCATTGTTGCCAGTAATTATATTGAAGTTTGAAGAAGAGAGGTCAATCCCATATGCATTTGAGATTGCGGTGTTGTTGGTCAGGCTGTTATAACTGGATTGATAAAGCATTATTCCAGGGCTATTCAGGCTGGCTGTATTGCGGGTTAAATTGTTGTAACTGGATTGGGAGAGCAGTATGCCATAGATATTGGAGCTTGCAGTATTCCAGCTCAAGGTTCCGTTTTGTGTTTTTAAATAATAGATACCGTAATACCAGTCTGTAACTTTCAGATTCTTTACGGTAACATTTCTGAGCACGTTTGTTGAGTTATAAACATAGACCCCTTTGGTGCCAGAGGTAGCTGTGCCGTCAATGGCAAACCCTGCACCGTCAAAAATGACATCGCTTGAAGTAATATTGATACATGAGAAAAGAGAACTGTTTGTTATGCTGGTGTTAAGCATGTATTCGCCCGGCGATGAAATCGTCTGGCATGAGTCAATTTCTTTTGAGCTTACAACGTTAGCAAATAATAAAGTCAGCACTACAATTAAAATTGATTTTCTAAGAGTATGCACTCCAAAATTTTTATGAATTGTCATTTGATACCTCCAGATTGTTTCACAGTACCACCATTCTGCAGGGATAAGCCAGCTACAGATTTTTACATAAACTTGAAACTATAAAAAACTGGTGAGTGAAATGTAATGATTACTTATTCCGTTCGATTATTCTTCTTATAATCGCCGCGCTGCTGCAAAGCTCGCACTGCTCAAACGGCTGGATTCTTACCACCTTTGCATTTATGCCGTGGCTTTTTAGTTGTGCTTCCAGCTCCTTTTCATTGAAAAACTGGTTTTTACCAAGAGCTATGATATCGGGTCTTATCTCGCGAAGCGGCTCGAACATATCGGTCTCGCTCCCGAGCATCGCCTTATCCACCATGCGAAGCGCTGCCACCATCGCAAGCCTCTGCCCTTCCGGGATTATGGGCTTTGGCTTGTGTTTTATCATGGAATCCCGCGCCACAATTACATAAAGCTCGTCGCCCAGCGCCTTTGCCTCCGAAAGATACCGCAGGTGCCCTGGGTGAAGTAAATCGAACGTACCCGTTGCAAGGACTCGAACCATCAACCTCTCTATTATTTTTGGTTGCTAAAAATGTTTGTAATCATACGTATATCGTGCAGTCAATATCCAGATACATCACACAGGCTTTCTTCTTTCCTCCCCAATTCTTGGAAAAATCCACATCAATCGTAACGCTCGGCAGATTCTTGACCGCATTCACCAGGTACTTATTCATCTCAATATTGCACGACGGCAGGCATATTATATGCTCGCTCACCTGTTTGCATTCCAGCAGCAACTCATAGAACGGGTCTATCACCTGCCATGCATAATCTATCTCGCGCCCCATGAACTCGCAGAACTCATCATAATCGCTTTTCTGGAATGCATCACTGAGGGCGTCTTTTTCAAGAAGCGCCGTGAAACACTGGATATATACATCCTGAAATGATTTCGGCTTGAATGGCAGGTTGAAGGCATCGCAGCACACCACTTCAAATCCCTGTTTCTTTGCCTGCCTGCAAAGGTCCATATTGATGTCTATACCAACAAACAGCGTCCATTCCTTACCTTTTGTCTCGTAGAGCCTTGAGTGCCCACCGCAACTGATTTCCAGGATTGAGTTAGGTTTTATCATAAAGAGTTCGTTGTGAGTTCGTATAAGTTCGTTGTTTACTTAATCACCCCCTGAGTTTATTAATTTTTATATATCTTCCAGAATTGCAGAACAATTTCAAAAACCTTATAAATAAACCAGACGAATCTCGTCCTGTGATCAAATATGATCGTTAAAGTAGGATTTATTAAACTTGGAAATCTTGGTACCTCACAGGTAATTGATTTATTACTTGATGAGATTGCGGCGCGAGAGGGAATAGCAGTACGGGTATTCGGAACAGGGGCAAAGATGGGAAAAGACGAGGCTGCAGAAACGGCATCCTTCAAGAACTGGGGGCCGGATTTTGTGGTCATGATAAGTCCCAATTCAAGCGCTCCTGGTCCAACGGCAGCGCGCGATGTCTGGAAGGGCACACCAACTATCGTGGTCTCAGACGGCCCGACAAAGAAAGAGGAACGGGAAAAACTGGAACAGGCAGGCTTTGGCTATATCATCCTGCCGGTTGACCCCTTGATCGGGGCAAAAAGAGAATTCCTTGACTGTGTTGAGATGGCGTCTTTCAATAGCGATGCATTAAAGGTATTGTCCGTATGCGGTGCCATCAGGCTTGTCCAGACAGAAATCGATAAAGTCATCGACCAGGTCGCAGCAGGCACAAAACCACTTGCCCTTCCGAAGATTCTTGCTAAATCTGAGAAATGCGTGGAGAGCGCAGGATTCAATAACCCTTACGCCAAGGCAAAGGCTCTGGCAGCACTGCATATTGCCACCAAGGTCGCAGAGATAGATTTCCCGGCATGCTTTGTATTAAAAGAGGTTGACCAGATTGCCATAGCGGCGGCAGCAGGCCATGAAGCCATGCGTGCAGCTGCAAAACTCGCGGATGAAGCGCGCGAGATGGAGAAGGCAAACGATTCAGTCCTGCGGAAGCCTCATGCAAAGGACGGCAGGCTGTTAAGCAAGACAAAACTCCTTGAAAAACCCCAGTAAAAACCATCTCAGGAAGTTATTTACTTCCTGATAACTTTTTTGTTTCTGATGTAATAATTTTATATTAAAAATACAACTATTGCATCACGAATTACCCTCAATATTTGTAAAATCCCCTTCCCCAAAGGAACTTAAATTTTGATTTGTTCTGGTGAAAAACCTTTTTTAATAAGGACATCTTTCATACGGCTTTTATGGTTTCCCTGAAGTTCGA
>JAPZAN010000283.1 GCA_027460605.1 Candidatus Methanoperedens sp. | reverse complement strand
TTTATCTCGCCTATACTGCCATACAGCACTCCGCTTCCCTTGTTTATCATGAATATCCTGTCGCACATACGCTCCACCTGATCCATCATATGGGTGCTGATGAGTATGGTTTTTCCCTCTTTGCCAAGTTCAAGTATCAGGTCTTTAACAAGCTTCATGTTTACAGGGTCAAGACCGCTAAAAGGCTCATCAAGAATTACGAATTCCGGGTCATGGATAATCGCAGCAATGATCTGGATTTTCTGCGCCATGCCTTTGCTCAGTTCTGAGATTTTCTTATCCTTATGCGAAACCATTTCCATTTTCTCAAGGAGTTCCAGCGCCCTCTCCTTGCTGTGTTTATTCTTCAGTGCGCCAAGATATACGAGAGTGTCCATAACTGTCAGCCTCCGATACATGCCCCGTTCTTCAGGAAGATAGCCTATCCTGTCTTTTGTTCTCTCAGAAAGCAGGGCATCCAGGATTCTTATTTCACCTGAATCCGGCTTTATTATATCAAGAAGCATGCGTATTATGGTGGTTTTACCCGCTCCATTTGGTCCTATCAGGCCGAATACCTCGCCAGGCGCGATATCAAAAGATATATTCTTAACTACCGACTGTCCGTTAAACGATTTTGATATATGTGAAACTTCAACTGTATTTCCCATTTTTAATCCTCCTGTCCTTCAGCCCGATAATCCTTCTCAATCCTCAAAGATAAAGACCTCCTCTATTTTGGATTTCAATACCTTTGCTATATCGTATGCAAGTTTTAACGAAGGGTTATATTTCCCTTTTTCTAAAAAAAGGATGGTTTCTCTTCTTACACCTACCTTTTTAGCAAGTTCTTCCTGGGTTAAATCGTATCTGGCTCTCAGTTCTTTAATTCGTGTTTTCATCAGCCCCTCTCGTATCTATAATATGCCAGAGTATATGAAACAAGAGCGATACCGAAAACAGGGCTCAGGAACGCTACGAATAATATTTCATTTATCAGTTTTAAACCCAGTAATGTAAATAAGAAAGCTATTGAACCCGCAAGGAATAAAAACACAATCCTTGATGCCTTCAGCATATTTAATTCTGAGCGTTCATCAGCAAGAATCTCTTTATCGTCTCTCTTAAGCTTATAGTAATTTTTAATAAACATGAAAAGCCCGAAGGCTATGAAAAACCCGCTGAGCAGTTTGCCTAAAAGGTTCTCATAATACACCGCAAGCCAGAGGATGCCCCCCAGGACAAAAAATACGCCTACGAGACCCTGGCGAAGTAATATCTCTCTTGTTTTCATCAGACATCACCCTTTTTGTCAAGATAACGCCCAATAATTATAAACGAAAACATGCTGGCGACCGAAATCACATCTACCGTGCTTGTATATTCCAGCCTTAAATTAAAGATGATGTTAGCCAGGCCGGAAACAATCAAGACCGCAATAAGCAGCAAAATCAAAAGACTCAAGCCAAAAACGAAGAAAATCAAGGGCTCATAATACGGTTTTCCTTCATAAATATTTTGAAGGAACCAAAAAGATGCCCATGCGAGCATAAATACGCTTGTGGCCAGGTTAATCTTACTCATCAATAGTAGTTTTTTATTTTCGTTAAGTTTCATTCCGCATCACCTTTTTTATTATAATACACTGTCAGCGCAACCCACGAAATAAGCGCTACAAAAAGTATTGACATGTATCTTGGGAATATCTGGGTAATATCCGAAGGGCGGGGCAGGAATAAGAAAAATTCTCCAAGATTTATTATTCTTGCAGCCCAAAGCACATCTATCAGCATTAAAGATATTACGTATGTGAAAACTATCCCAAAAACACCAGTAAACACTTTCATGTCGCGCTTTCTTGTCCGCTCGTCAGGCATGGCTTCAGATTCCGGCGTTCTTGAAAGATACATGCCAATCGCAAGTATGAATATCCCTGCGATGATGCTTGGGATGCCCGGGGTCGTTGCCCCCGATGACGGTATTATCTTCAAGTGCTGGGCTACACCAAGTAAAATCTCAAACAGTCCAAAGAATACCAAGCCCAGATACCTTTTGTTTCTTATCAGTTCCATTTCATTCACCCTTTTTAAGAAAATAGTAAACCAATATGCCCCACGAATATATTCCGATATGTGCGACAATTATCGGCGTCCAGGGGGAATCCCTGGCTGCCAGCAAGAAACTGTTTGTCCCACCCAAAATGTATGCTCCACTCAATAGAAACAAACATCCCATAAGAATCAGAAATGCGTATAAGCCCGCTTTTTCACCAGCTCTTATGGTTCTTTCATCGCCCAAAGCTCCTGTTCTTAGCATATACAAACCCCAGGCAGCTGTCACGATGTCCAACTGCCAAATAATGAAGATAATATTGTTTGGGCTAAACCTTCGTCCTAAAATTATTTGGATTATTGCACTTGCCAATAACACAAACCCAAGAACGAATACCAAATACCGCCATTTTCTGTTGAAGTTGTTCATTCGATATCACCTTTTCTTGCAAAGTAAGATGTCCTGTCCCAGTGTGGAAACCAATTGATTGGGAGATTCGAAATCGCCTTTTCTTGCAAAGTAAGCATAGAACAATATCAATGTTCCAATCATCACAAGGATTATAATACTAAGCGCCTTCTCGACGGTCATTCCAAGCAGCCCGAAGTAATCTAAATTAAATAAAACGCCGACAAATGTTAGTGTTATAAACCATGAATATGTTGCAGCAGATGCACTTATCTTTCTCGTTCTTTCATCCGATTCCGCCTGAACACCATATTTGCTATGGCTATAAATGCCGTTTATTGTGCTTGCTAAGCCTCCTGCCATAAGCCCACTTATGATTATACTGGGTGCGTTCTTCCAAAATATTAAAAGAACCACTCCTGCAATCAATAGTATTGGCCCGAAAATCAATCGTTGTTTATTCGCTTTTGTCATTTCCATTCTATCAAACCTCTAAATGTTGTGTATATCTAACCTTATGTTACATATATATCACTATATAAAACTTTCTTTTTTATTAGAAATATATCACTTAAAAGTTCTTGAAGACGAAGAACCTATAACTCTGCAATAGATAGGAGCAGCTTTATCCTGTATTGATATCTGAAGTGTGTCATCTTAATTTATTTTTGTAAAAGTGAGGATGGTTCCCGGTACGAACATTTAATTACATAACCTATGAATATTAACCTGAATCCGGCTATGAATCAAAGACAAAAACCAGCACAATCGACTGCATGGGAACATGAAAAAAATTTCATTTTCTGGTGCCGCAACTGCAACATCCCTTTGCTTGAGGAAGAGTGCGGCATATGCCATGAAAAAGGCGCTCAAATCGAGCTTTCCCAGCCCGGAGACGTGCGGTTTTCCTCGCAGCATGAAAGAAAAATAATCGACCGCCTGATGTTGGAGTCGTTTGGCAGCAATCCTCTTGCAGAAAAACTTGTTCTCTTGAATAAAATCCCAGGCGAGGATAAGACAGACGAGATTCTCGTGGACGGAATTCGTTTCGGCGTGTTGAGATTCGATATGAAAGAACTCACTTTCAAGCTCGACCTCATGGTTGAAGGGGCTTCTGCGCTCATAAACTCAGGCATATCCAGTAAACTTGTTAAAATCTCCTCAGGCGGGCGGCATCTGAGCGGCAAAAACATCGACGGGACAGAGGTCATTGAGTGCTCGGAGGATATCAGGAAAGGAGATACCGTTCTTGTAATCGCCAGGAACTTAAACGGGTTTGGCATATCATATCGCGATAGCGGCGATTTGAAACACCCGGGGCAGGCGTTAAAGGTCAAAAAAATCGAATCGCAAAAAGTGAGCTTCCTTCCAGGGAATCCCTCAATGGATGAAATTATCCGCGCCAATGCGCCTCACATGAAAAGGCTCGTCAGGGATGCTGTAAATACTATCAGGGGAATCACAAACCAGAAAGAATTCAGGGATTTTCCGGTCTATGTTTCTTTTTCAGGCGGCAAGGACAGCCTTACAACGCTTGACCTTACACGAAGCGCCGTGAAAAAACCAATAAAGGTATTTTTTGCAAACACTGGCATAGAATTCCCTGAAACCGTAGAGTTTGTAAGGAGGTTCTGCAAAGATAACAGTATCGAGCTTATCGAAGTTGAAACAAAAGAGGCTTTCTGGGAGAATCTCCAGAGTTTCGGACCTCCTGCAAAGGATTTCAGGTGGTGCTGCAAGGTCTGCAAGCTTGCGCCCATCAACACCGTCATAGAAGAATGCACGCGCGGAGGGGGTAAATGTTTGACAATTGACGGGAAAAGGAAATACGAGTCATTTACACGCTCGCGGATAGCCCCGAAAGAGGAGAACCCCTTCATTCCCGGGCAGGTGAGCGTGTTCCCGATACGCGACTGGCGCGCTATCGAAGTGTGGCTCTATATTTATTACAGGAAACTTGAATTCAATCCATTGTACGAGCTTGGTTTTGAACGCGTGGGATGCTGGCTCTGCCCGGCTGAACTCAGCGCGGAATATTTCCGGGTCAGGGAATTGCATCCTGAATTGTTTGCGCGCTGGAATGATTACCTGCTGGCATGGGCAAAAGAGCACGGAGTTACAGATGAATTTATCGGGCATGGATTCTGGCGCTGGAAGATATTGCCGCCCAAGATGATACGCCTTGCTGAAGAGCTGAAAATCAGTACGGTATTAAAGGGCAAGAAAGAGGAGTTCGGCATCGTGGTGACAGGCGGGGTTTCCCCGTGCAAGACGGGCGGATATACGATGGAAGGGAAAGTTTCAGGGCTCACACTTGATGAAGCACAGAATATCGCCAACATCCTCGGTGATAATGTATTCTCAGAAGACCTCGGGGTGCTCTTGGTTAAAACAAAAAGCTCAAGCGTCAAGATATTCTCGTCAGGACATATTTCTGTGAATGCGCCGAATGAAAAAGAGGCGCTGTCGCTTTTTGAGAATGCGGCAAAGCAATTAATCCGGGTGAAGAAGTGCACGAAATGCGGCGTGTGTTTGAAGGTATGTCCTGCCGGAGCTATCGTTATCGAGCCGCAGCTTAAAATAAGCAAAGAGTGCACACGATGCGGGAAATGTACTGAATCATGCGTTGTTGTGAAGTATTTTGACAGGCTTTTGCCAGGATTCAGGAAGGGAGCATGAAGCTAAATATAAAGCCCTGTCGTGGAACTGATTTACGGTATATTCAGGAATTGCTTTGCAATAAAAATTCAAAAACAACAGAGATATATATTCATGTGAGTAGTACATATTTAAGCCGGAT
>JAPZAN010000282.1 GCA_027460605.1 Candidatus Methanoperedens sp. | reverse complement strand
CTATTAATTCCTTGTCAGAAAGAATCTCGATAGTTTCAATCAGGCTGTCCACATCAGCGATAATTTTTTCAAAATCCTCTTTAGGGATTATCACTTTATTGTCAACCTCTTCGACTTTTATTAAATCCAGCATACTTATCATGTGCTATTTAGTGTTCATGTTTTATAAATTGTATCATTGAAATTCAGCTTCAAATATCGTTTGAAAAAGTTATTTATACCCACTGCCTGCCCTCACCGCCAACAGTTAAATCTTTTAATTTCTAAAATAATAGACTAAAGAAAGGTTGATTAAATGACTGAGAAAATTGATTGGTACGATAAATTCGTTGATTTGAATTATACCCCGGCAAAAGATGATTTGATTTGCCTGTATTATTTTGAACCCGCAAAAGGGATAAGCGCAAAAGAAGCCATCGGAAGAATTGCCTCTGAAAGTTCAGCCGGGACATGGACTACACTCCATGAGCTGCCTGCAAGGGTTGAAAAGATAAAAGCACGGGCTTTTGAACTGGACGGGAAATATGTAAAAGTGGCATATCCGCTTGACCTCTGGGAACCGGGAAATGCGCCCCAACTGCTGAGCGGCATAGCAGGGAACATCTTTGGCATGAAGGCGTTGCGGAACTTAAGGTTATTAGACGCATCCCTCCCTGCAAAGTATATCAGCTCCTTCAAAGGACCGCATCACGGTATTTCAGGAATCAGGAATCTTTTGAAAGTAAAAGAAAGACCCATAACAGGCGCAGTTCCGAAACCCAAAATCGGCTTCAGCGCGGCTGAACATGCAAAAGTAGCGTATGAAACATGGATGGGCGGGTTTGACCTCGTGAAAGACGATGAAAACCTGACCTCCACTTCTTTTAACCGGTTTGAAGACAGGCTTTCAAGGATGACAAAATTGCGGGACAAAGCCGAAAAGGAAACAGGCGAGCAGAAAGACGCCCTCCTTAATATCACAGGTGAGACAAAAGAAATGATTCGCAAAGCAAAATTGCTTCACGATTCGGGATGGAGATTTGCCATGATTGATGTGGTCACCTGCGGGACAGCCTCTGTCCAGACAATGCGCGATGAATGCGGCGATTTGGGTCTGGCTATTCATGCCCACAGGGCAATGCATGCTGCATTTGACCGGAATCCGAAACACGGGCTGACGATGTATTTCCTTGCGAAACTCATGCGGTTAATCGGGGTTGATGAAATCCATTCAGGGACTGCAATCGGGAAACTGGTGGGGACAAAAAAGGAGATAACAGGGATTGCGAATGTACTCCGGGATTCTCAAATAAAAGAACCCTTCCTTTCACAGGATTGGGGTAAAATAAAACCGGCTCTTCCTGTTTCTTCAGGCGGTCTCCATCCTGGTTTAATACCATCGGTAATGGGAATCCTCGGAAATGATTGCACGATTCTCGTAAGCGGCGGCATACACGGGCATCCAAAAGGGACGCGTGCCGGCGCAAAAGCTGTGATGCAGGCAATCGAAGCGACAATGGAAGGGATTGACCTTTCGGATTATGCAAGGAAAAACAAGGAATTACAGCAGGCGCTTCTTAAATGGGAATATTATAAACCAAAATAGGTTAAATATTCTCAGCGGCTTGACTCTTTTTTCTTTTTACCTGCTTTTTTCCTGGGCGCCGGTTTGGTTTCTTTTTTAGCTGCCGGTTCTTTTTTAACGGGTTTCTTCTTTTTACTCTCTTTTTTTCCCGGTTTCTTTTCAGTCTTCTCTTCTTCATTTCCAGGTTCTTTTTCTTCGAATTTAAATTCAATCTTTTCAGGGATTTCAATTTTCCCGGGAGGAGCTTTGGGCTTTTTCGCTACTGCTTCTTCAGGGGCTTTCTTTTCCTGCTTTTTAGCAGCCCGTTTTTTCCTTGGAGCTTCCTTCTCCTCAACTTCAGGGAGTTCATCTTCAAGCTTAAGTTCAGCAATTTTACTTGCCTCTATTTTTTCCTCTTCGCCTGCTTCGCGTGTTTTTTCAGGCTTCGATATCTCCCTTTCCCCTATCCCGAATCTTTCCCGATTGAATTCCCCCGGCGTTATGTCTGTGATTCCTGAAAGTTCGGTTTGCTGTTTTTTTTCAGGTTCCGGATTTTTCCCGGTTTTTCTCAATCGTATAAACAGGAAAATTGCGATTATAATAAAAACAACATTTGCAATTAGCATGATTATTTCTAATGTTGATAGTGCCATAATTTCTCCTTCATTCTGGATTCAATATTTATATTATAGCACTTAATGTTTTTGATGGCTAAAAGGATTCTGTTAACTATAGCGCCTCTCCTGCCAATAATCAACTGGCACCCCTTCCCGATCATGTTTTACCCGAACTTCAATCGTATATTGGCAAGGATACTTGAAGAAGCGAAAATCCCTTTCAAACTTCCAGAAGGATCTGATAATGCATTTGAAGAAATAGGTATCAGGTGCAGCGGCTTTTTTATATCTGCCCTGCAGGTATTCTCTCAGGTCTGTATCCTGTCATATAATCCACCTTCAGTTTCTTAAGCCTCTTCTGAACTGCGGGGTACAGGATGAGTTCTTCTACCTCAAAATCCCCGAATGCCGGGTTTATTGAGCTTAATTTCTCTCTCAAAGCCGCAATATTTTCAGGCGGAGAGAAGCTTATCATGCAGGCTGGATGGGCATTTACTTTATATTTTGTCAGGTTTTCAAGCGCCTTAAGCTGCAATTGGAACCCTTCAGGTACCGCGCCTGTCAGCCTTGAGAATTCTTCCTCGCATGTGCCTTTGAGGCTCACCCTGACATAAAGATTCGAAAACCTTGAGAGTTCCTCTGCGTAGGTCATGTCGCTGCCTATGAGTATTCCGTTTGTTTCGAGAATAAAAATAAGGTCCTCCGGAATCAACTCGAGGACATTTATCAGGTGTTCCCTGCATATGGTCGGTTCATTCCCGCTAATCCTCAGTTGGCGTAATTTTTTGCTTTTAGCAATGGCAATAAGTTTCCCGGCAACTTCCTGCGGAGAGTAGAATTTCTCGTATTCCTGCGGCTTTGAAACTACGTTCCATGACCAGCAGAAAACGCATCTTAAGCAGCAGCCCACACAGTCCGCAGTTGCTATGCCGCCGTAGAATCTTGATGAGCGAAAGCGGTAATATTTTCGCTGGCTGTTTTTGCAGACGATGTTGCGGGTGAGTTCTGCAAGTTCGAGGGGGTTGAACATGAGAAGAAGCCGCAGATAACGAATCTAAATATTGCTTTATTTAAGCGATTCTATCAACTCATCCACAGGTATCGCCTTATACGTCGCAGTCTTTACGCTGCCTCTTGATAAAATTTCAACTGCAGCCCTTGCGACAATGGATTCATCCTCTGCTTCCACAATGGTCAGGAAATCAAAATTTCCCAGCACCGCATACTGGTCAAGCACGTTCACACCCATTTCCTTAAGCTCGGCATTCACTTCTTTCACCCTGCCGGGATTCTTCTTAATAGTCCTGGCGCCTTCATCCGTCAGGTTGGATATTATAATATATCTTGACATAATTTTCCTCCAATTCCCATATTAAATTAGTGCTTTTATTGTATATAAATTCATAGCTGCGAGCTTTTTAAGAACAATGCGAACCAATATTTAAAGAATATATGCAAAATCTTAAGAAAACAATAGAATTCACAAATGAAGAGAGAAAACTGATTTCGGGTTTTAAGATTCCTGCTGATGCTTTTCTCCCGCTTTTGCTCTCATTAAGAGATGGCGGCGACTGGAGCTATTCATCCGGGAATATAAAGACTATTGCAGTGATGGACAAGACGACCATTTACGATGACAATAAGAAAACAGGATATTCCCTTGAAGAGATATACCTGTTCGTTAATCCGGTTC
>JAPZAN010000281.1 GCA_027460605.1 Candidatus Methanoperedens sp. | reverse complement strand
TAGACATCCATAAAGCCTTTTTATCAGCAACAATACTCACACTGGCTGGTACCAAAGATACCAGGAAATTCAGTACCAGTATAGAAGGTTTACTGGATTTGAGAGCATGGATAACAGAAAATGGGTGCCAGAGGGCAGCCATAGAATCTACTGGAATATATTGGATTCCAGCCTATACAATATTAGAAGACAAAGTTGAAACTATAGTGGCTAACCCTTTACAGATAAAACATATTCCAGGTAGAAAAACAGATACTCTGGATTCAGAATGGATAGCCGAGATTTGCCTAAATGGCCAGATAAAACCCTCATACGTACCATGCAGGGAAATAAGAGATATTCGTGAACTCACAAGAACACATGTAAAATTGACCCAGGAACGAACGGCTTATAAAAATAGGATTCACAAATTATTGCAGAGAGCAGGTATTCGGATTTCTGGAATCCTTGCCGATATTTTCGGAAAATCAGGAAGCATTATCCTGAATGGGATATTGAACGGTAAATCTATAGACCAAACTTTTGAGGATATCAAATATAAAAAGATACAAAAGAAGAAATCAGAGGTTAAGGAAGCCATAAAGGGAGAGTTAAGCCACAACGACATTTTTGTGATAAAAGAATGTTTAGAGTCGATTAACTTTCTCAATAACAAAATAAAAACCTTTGATTCCATGATATTCCAATCCTTAAAAGGAATGAGAAGAGAACTTGAAATCGTGATGGGCATACCTGGAATAGGTTTTACGATAGCCGCATCAGCACTGGCAGAAATTGGAGATATCAAAGTATTTCCTGAACCTAAAAACCTTGTAAGCTGGAGTGGTCTGGCTCCTGCCATAAATGAATCGGCAGGTAAGGCTTCGAATGGTCATATTACAAAACGGGGTAATAAATTCCTGCGAACTATTCTTGTTCAGGCAGCAAATTCAATTGCTATTGGAAAACAAAACAAGCTTCGGTTTTTCTACCAGAGAATCAAAATAAAAAAGGGTCACAA
>JAPZAN010000280.1 GCA_027460605.1 Candidatus Methanoperedens sp. | reverse complement strand
TTGAATCCGAGGCAGACCCTCTCGCAGAGCTGTTTTTATTCGTAGCAGACCATGCTGAACATATCTCAAAAGTAATCCGACCCGCTCTCGATAATGGAAAAATTGTAATATCAGACAGGTATTCGGACAGCAGATACGCTTACCAGGGCGCCACACTTTCGCATATCTTCGATGATGCGATGGGGTGGGTAGAGAGCATCCATAAAGGCTGGACGATTGTTCCGGATTTGACAATTCTCTTTACAATAGACCCGAACATTGCGGTTTCACGATGCGGTATTCGCGGCAACCACACAAAGTTTGAAAAAATCGGGTTCCTGAAAACCGTGCAGGAGAATTTTCTGAAACTTGCAAAGAGAGAACCGCAGAGGTTTGTGGTAATAGATGCAGGAAGGGAACTTAAAGTTGTAGCAGAGGAAGTTGAAATTGTAATTAAGAAATTTTTAAGTAGATAATGGAAGCTAAAATCGGAACTACCAGAATAACCCTAGTATTGGGCGACATCACCGAACAGGAAACCGACGCCATAGTCAATGCAGCCAATCCCACCCTTATGGGAGGCGGTGGAGTGGACGGCGCGATACACAGGAAAGGCGGAGCAGAAATATTGAAAGAATGTAAGCTCATCAGGCAGACATTATATCCTGAGGGGCTTCCAACCGGAAAAGCCGTTGCGACATCGGGAGGAAAACTTAAAGCGAAAAAAGTTATTCATACGGTCGGACCGATATGGAGCGGAGGAAATAATCGAGAACATGAACTTCTTGCTGAAGCCTACAGAACAGCCTTGGTAGAGAAAGCGAGCAGCTTGGCTATCAGTAGTGTTCTGGATTTTCTTGGAAAAAATAAAGGGATTGTGGAGGTGAGGTTTGTGCTCCACAGCCAGCATGACATGCGAACGTATAAAGATGCATTAAAAGAGATTCAGGATTCACTTATATAAAAAAATATGGATAACGTTTATATTTCTTCGACTATAAGGTTTAAGTATGGCAGAGCTTGGAAAAATAGAAAAACCGCAGGCTTCGGGTTTTGCTGCGAAGCGGAAACTTTACGTAGTTCCCACACTTCCATTTGAAGAGTTGGCTCTGCAATATCAACTCGATACAGCAAAAATCGAACGGTTCTGGGGCGAGGTCAGGGAAAAAATAAACCATTTTGTATCAACCTATGGAAAGATAAGCGCCATCTTTATCGAAGGGGTGAATGAGGAAGAGAAAATCGGATTGGAATTTCTTGAGAAATTCGGGAAAGAAAGCAACCATTACAAACTGTTAAAAGGTCTCATGGATAGCGGGGCAGTTGTCAGGGGAATTGAAAAAAGAACATATCTTGAGAAGTCAAGGCTGCTATTTGATGAGTACTCAAAATCATTCCT
>JAPZAN010000279.1 GCA_027460605.1 Candidatus Methanoperedens sp. | reverse complement strand
TATCTAAAATCTCAGAGGAAAAAGATTTTTTGAAAAAGATACTGGAAAAGTATAATGCAAAAAATCCTGAAGCGATTGAAAAAATGATTGAGCAGGGCAAAATAGATGAGCATCCGGCATATGAAGATTACCTTTCTGCGCTATCTTATGAACAGAATATAAAAGACCTGAAAAAACTGCTGGACAATCTCGTTAAGAGAATATAATGCACAGGCTTATTATTATTGCTCAATGCGTTGATGAATATTTTTCCGAAATATTGAGCGAAGCGCCAATAATTTTCAGCGATAAGGTAAGGCTTCTTTTTGTCGATGGTTCATATATGGATATAAGATACCGGGTTGATTCCAAATACTCGTTCCACTGGCAGCGTGAAGATGAAATGATAAGGATAGATACTGCGCCTCATCACCGCCATCTTTCGACTTATCCGAGGCATATGCATCTGGGAAAAGAAGATCATGTGGTTGAGGATTCGGTGACTGAGATCGACAATACCATTGAGGAAAATGTAATGTGCGTGCTGAGATTTGTACGAAGGAAATTGGAGAAATAGATCTGACGCGCTGTCCCTATCAGCGGGCTTGCGCGCACCTGTGAGCGGCATGCTCGGGGCGGTGCACGTCTTGAGGCATATACAAATTGACCGTCAATATCTGAGGAACGATTCACGAGAAAAGACATCTTTTGCCTTCTAACCAGACCAAGTCAATTTTGAAATCTTAACATCTGAAGAGACGCCATAGCCTTCTTCAGCTACTTTGAAATTTACTTTGAAGTTAACATTTTTTGATACACCGCACTGACTATTAAATCTAACCAATAGGTCAAGACTCTCTCCCGGTTTTATTTCATTCAATAATATAGTTGAGGATTTCGATTAACTTGTAATTTTCCCTGAATTTTGAGCATGTGATGAATATTCATGCTTAAGCTGCCTACTTTTTCATGTTTTTTCTGTATTTTTATATATCTATTGAATTTTGTTAGATAGCTATCGCTAAGC
>JAPZAN010000278.1 GCA_027460605.1 Candidatus Methanoperedens sp. | reverse complement strand
ATCGGTATGTTTCCTGTTCCTTTGACTCTCTGAAAAAGCGATGTGAGAAATATGGTTATCAAACAATCATTAAACATGAACCAGGTGTTCAGAACTCCAGAGGAGAATGAGTTAAAAAGCAAAATAAAAATATCGGGCTTCTTTTCGGGGTGATTACGACTACAGTAGCTGGGGTTTATCCTGCAAATAAGGCAGCAAGGCTTGACCCGGTGGAAGCGCTGCGGGCGGAGTAAGTTAAAAAAAGAGGTAGAGTAAAGCAAAAATCTTAAATCTCAAACAGGATGCGCTCTATTTTCCCGCCTTTTAAATTCTTGAACTCCACCCCTCCTTTCACTCCTGAAATCTCAACGCCGTCAAACTCATCGCTGCCGCATAATATATCCTGTTCGGGGTGCGTGCCCGGGATTATGCTGCAGCTTATTCGCGTCCTGTCGCCTGCAGAAACCACAATCTTGAGACGCTTCGATGCTGGATGCTTTTTGGGCAGGACGATGAAAGGCGAACCCACTTCACGAATCATGTAGAGCACGCATTTTAGACCGTTGATAATCGTTTTATCAGTCCCGAAACCCGATGCCACAAGCAGGTCATCCGGGGATAGAGCCAGGATTATCTCTTCTTTTTCGGTTTCAAGGAAAAATTGCCCTTTCTCTCCTGCTTTGACTATGCCCAGCGTCCCTTCTTTCCCACGCAGGAGCAGCATTTCGTTTTCATTTAACGGGGTCATTCTTCTTTATACTGCTTGCTCACATTGCTTGAATGACATGAAGGGCACTCTACTTTTGTCTTTACGCTCACGCACCTGAACTCGTTTTTGCAATCATCGCACTTGTACCATATTGCATCAAGCGCCTGTATCTCTATATTAAAGGCATCTCCTACGCTGCACATATATTTTCACCTCCGCAAGATTGTGGTTGTACACGTTTAATCCTGTAATCATATTAAGTTTTCTTATTTATAATTATGCAAGACTTTTGTTAATATATATTTCATATACGGCTGCTTCAACGGTTTTACCAGCCCAGAACTTCAGGATATTCCCTTTGTTTATTACTGCTGTAAGGGGCATTTTCTTTTCTTCGGCCTCTTCATGAAAAATTATCTGGTAAAGCGCCCCCTCCTGCCTGTCTTCAATGACCTCGAATAGTTCAATCCTGCCGCCATATTTTTTTTCGATTGCATGGACATTGGGTTCGTTGGCTTCGCATATCTTGCATCTGTCCTCGCGCATCCTGTCGCGCCTGATATTGAGGATGACGGGTTTTTCAATCTCATTTATCCTGTTGACAAGCCGCTTTGCATGTTTATATTTTTCATCAACATATTGTTCGATAAAATCTTTAAATTCAATCGCGGTCTGCTCCGGCGTAAGTGAGTTCTTTTTTGCAAGCGCTTCTGTGAATTTCTGCCTGAAGGCTTCCCTGTGGTTTGATAAAAGTTCTGTGAGATTCAAGGTTCCTCCAATCGATTTTTTAAACCGCAGATAAGCCGAAACTTCGGCTTGCGCAGTGTTGGAGTATGCTTTGCATACCCCTCGTTTGAAAAGCGACACCTCGCTTTATGCGGTATCCACGTAAACCGATACCCCGGTTTACGTGGTGTTGGGGTATGCTTTGCATACCCCTCGTTTGATAAACCTTTCTTAAAGGTTTGCGTATGCCTGTGGGCATACGTGTCTGCGAAGTAAAGCGGCGCAACGGTTTTTGATAAACCTTTCTTAAAGGTTTACGCAGATAAACGCAGATAAGCTTCATTTCTTGCATTGCTCCTCTATTATTCTTATTTCATCATCCGTTAACCCATACAGCGCATACACCTTTTTATCAATAGCATCATCTATCTCCTTGATTTCCCGTTCCAGCGCCTCCTTTTTTGCTACCTCGACAAGGAATGGCGTCATCAGCTCTTCAATGGCGCGCCTGTTATCCTCTCCATTTATAACAAGGCGCGGAATCTTAAGTTTCTGTAATTGTTCGAGTATGTTGCCGCTTCCGAGTTTTCCTGGCGCTGTATCTTTAAAGCTGTATAATATGAATTTACGCATGTTATTATCCGATATCCGCAGGCGCAAAGCACGAGTAATCGGACCCTTTTCTGTCTTGCCCTTGACACCAGTGTATAAATAGGCTACTCTAAACACTAACCATTCGCCTTCCTCCAGTATCTCAAACGCCTCGAATTTTTCGGCTTTAATTGTGCTTATGGTTTTTCTTCCGAAAGCATCTTTCAGCACTTCCTTATCTGCTACAGGTAGTGTATCCATAAAATTACGAAGTGGAGCCATGCTGTGCGGGCGCAGGTTGAGGTAATGCTGGAAGTCGGCGTTGATACTGTTCAACTGTTTGTTGAGGATAAGCATGCGGTCAACGTGGGCGACGAGGTCGTCTTGGGCGGATTTTTCCAATGGGTTAGAGAGGTCAATTATATGAATGGGAAGTTGACCTAAATAATTTGTTCTGAATTTTATGTAACCTCCACGCATATGCGTAACCTCGAAAAGCATACGATACAAATAATTCAATAGTTGCGAATTCAAAATAGCCAGCAAGTATTTCAGATCAATTTCTTTTTTAGGTGTCGCAAAATAAATAGTTCCCAGACAGAAAGATTTATCGTAATCAATGGATGCTGTTGGTCTTAGCGCAAATTCCTGAACAACTATCTTGTCCTCGTCCAGTTTTTTCTCTCTCGGCGTAACATCGGGGCTGATTTCTCTGAATTTCTGCATATCGATATAATCGCCAGAATTTGAAATACCATATCTGCTAATATCTTTCCCGCGCAATACTTTTCTGGAAATTGGTACAAAATCTCTAATAATGAATTTCTCATCGCCTCCTGTATGCAACCCCTCTGAAATAATACAGATTGTACCAAACAATTCTGAATTTTTGTTAACTTTTTGGAGAATGTCTAATTTTTGTTTTGTCAGGTTGCTCAGAATCAGTTTCTCCTCAAATTCGTAAAACAACTTTTGTGGAACCGAATTTTCTGCGAATTTTCCTTTAACGAATTCTTCAGTAGATATAATATCAATACTTTTTACCAAAGCAGACATTCTTTCAGCTTCTTCTGGCTCTTTTCTTAAAATTATAATCACGGGATAAATAGAAGCATCTTTAAAAACATCAATATTGGAAACGTCTATTAATGTCTCTATAATACAATTTTGTAAAATAAATTCACGCAACCTCTTTCCAGAATCCCCAACAAGAAATTTATTTGATACGATGAACCCTAATCGTCCTCCATTTTTTAATAATTTAAGTCCATTTTCAATGAATAAGAAGTAAATATCGAATTTTCCATATGGGCTTACAAAATAATCCTGCCAGTACTTTTTATCCGAATTGGATAGAACATCAACACGGATGTACGGCGGATTCCCAATCACCACATCAAACCCTCTTTCCCCTTCAGCCATCGCTTTATCAAACACATCCGCGAACTCTTCCTCCCAGTTAAAAGGCTTTTTTGCCCTCCACTCATCGCCAAAATACTTCTTTAGCTCCTCCTCGCTCCCGCTAATAAGCGAATTCCCAACTTTGATAGTCTCGCCAAGAATCGGGGGAAGCATCTCATTCGGCTTAAGCGCCTTGAGCATCAGGTTAACAGCAGCAATCTCCGCAGCCTGAGCATCGAGGTCAACGCCGTGGATGTTATTCATAAGTATGCTGGCTTCGTAGCCTTCGTGCGTGCTCTCGGAGGTTTCAAAAAGCATGCCTTTTCTTACATGCTCGTCTATACGCGCCTTGATTACGCGATTCTTTTCCTCATAATAATTCGCAAAACAATCATATGCTTTAATCAGGAAAGAGCCTGAACCGCATGCAGGGTCAAGCACTTTAATACGCCCCACCTGTTCAGGAGTTTTATCCTTCAGCAGCGCGCCCAGCGTATTCTTCACAATATAATCCACAACATATGGAGGCGTATAATAAATCCCGCTCTCCTTTCGTGTTTCCTGACTCGGCTTCAGGTCAAAAGTATTGTCATCCTTCAGGTAAAGCGTATTGCCAAGATACGTTTCGTATGTATTGCCAAGAATATCAAAATCAAACTTCCTGAACGAATGCGAGGTCATTTCCTCAATAATGCGTGCCAGCACGTCATCGCTTACATTAATTCGGTCATAGAACAAGCCTCGCTTAAAAATCTCACCGTTATGTATGTCATTGAACTTATCAAACAGCGCGCCGTCTGCAAAAAGCGCCTCATAAAGAGGATTATAGCGCGCCGCAACCTTCCACAATTTTAACTTGCCATCAAGTATATTCGGGTCATCGAGAAGCAGGCGGTCTTCAGCCCATCTGATAATAATCAACCTGTCTAAAATCCGCTGTACTGCGCTTTTCAGCCGCTCAATATCGAAATTCCCTTTTTCATCCTTGAGCACGGAAAAATCAAGGCGATTTCTTAAAATCTCTCTTCTGGATTCTAAGAATTTTGCGTATTTCGGGTCATTTTCATGCTTTTTATAATCGGGAAACAGCTTGCTCAAATCCGGCGTTTTTCCTTCGTTTAAGAAATTGTTCACATAGATATCGTTAGCAAGCTCAATGCGCCATTTGTTGAGCATCTTCAAAAATTCAAGGTCGATATCTGGTTTTTCCTCACGCGCACCGAGCTTCTCGATTCTCCCTGACTCTACCGCTTCTTTCGTGAGATAAAGAAGGTCGCTGAATCTGTCTTTGTAATCAAATACGGATTCAAGATTTAGAATAGTTAACCCTGTGAGAACATTAAAAACCCTGATTTTCTCAAAATTGGTAAGAATTGCCCACTTACAGTTCTTGCTAAGAGCATAGAGTATTGACTGCCTTTCTTCAAGCGTCCAGTCTCCTTTTATATCTTTACTGTGAGAGATTCCTCCAAACCGTTTTGCTTCGACAAAAATCACGGGTTTGTTATTCAGTTTCAGGGCGACATCTGCAAAACCTGCCCCACGGATAAAATGTTCCCTGTCATATTCATCCGGATTTCCGATATTCCACCCCAGTATTCCAAACAAACGGTCAACATAATCAGCGCGCACGTTGGCTTCACTGATAGACGCCATCTCTTTATCA
The DNA here is from genome assembly GCA_027460605.1 of Candidatus Methanoperedens sp. Classification (GTDB taxonomy): domain Archaea; phylum Halobacteriota; class Methanosarcinia; order Methanosarcinales; family Methanoperedenaceae; genus Methanoperedens. Next base: position 14,297 of record JAPZAN010000278.1, on the reverse strand, counting down.
TTTTTTGATTTCTTGAGGTCGCTGTAACTCTTTATCAGTTTTTCAATATCCTGCCTTACCCTGCTTGCAGCTTCATTATCCATCAGTAATCGCAGCTCCTTACAACCTCATCTGTGGGATACAGGATATCCTGTATGATTAAAAAAGTAGCGGTATAAATTGAAAAAATAAAAAATAGTTAAAAGTAGGCGTATGCCTACTTCTTTACAGCCTTTGGCTCTTCTTTCTTCGGTTCCACCGGCTTTGGCGGTATGGTCTGCGTCCTGAACAGGTCGCTGATTGATTCCTTTGGAGCGCCTGGTGCGGGCGGCTTGACATCTGTGGAGAGACCCATAAGATTGGCAGTAAGAACCACAAGGTCATCCATTTTCATATCCATCTTGAGGTCGTCCCTGCCGTCAAGCAGGTTGCGCCTGCAGAACGGGCATGTGCTGATCAAAACTTCTGCGCCAGTAGCTTTGGCATCATTCATGCGGTCTTTGGCAACGGCGAGCGCAAGGTCAGGTATGCCTGCTTTTACGCCACCGCCAGCGCCGCAGCATCTCTGTTCCTTGCGGTTGCGTTTCATTTCCACAAGCTTGACGCCTGGCATGCTCCTCAGGACTTTCCTGGGTTCCTCAAACACGCCAACATGCCTTCCAAGGTGGCACGGGTCATGATAAGTGACTGTTTTGTTGAGGCTCTTTTCCCACTTTATCTTTCCAGCCTCAACCTGCTCGGCAAGGAACTGTGACATGTGAATGGCTTCAAATGGCAATGGTTTTCCATATGCGCGAGGCCAGTCTATTTTTGCTGCCCTGAAACATCCGGCGCAGGCAAATATAACTCTCCTGGCGCCCTTTGCCTTCAACGCTTCGACGTTATGGATTGCAGCTTTCTTCGGGGTATCATTGATATGCTGCTGTCCTGTCCTTATAAGAGCCGAACTGCAGCACCATTCGTCCTCTCCAAGGACCATGAACGGCACGTTCAGTTTGTTCAATATCCTTGCTGTGCTGACACCCAGCACCTGCTGGTTATACCCTGCGGTACAGCCTATGAAATACGCTATATCGGATTTATCCGCTATCTTGATATCCGGCGTCATCCATGCAAGTCGGTCTTTTTGCTGCTTCATGTACGGGTTATGCCCTTCTTCTATGAGTTTGGGGAAAAGGCTCTGTTTCCCGAATGGACCCGTTCCGTGTTTGACAAGGTTCGCACGATTGGATTCCCACAGTTCTATGGTATTAATACCCGCCGGGCAAACCGTCCCGCACATCCCGCATGTTGTGCAGTTATAAAGGTCATCCGTGTACTTCTTTATTTCTTCAGGAGGGATTTTATCGGGTCCGAAAATTCTCGCTTTAAGACCAAAGCTCCGGTTCATGAAGTCGCGCCATCTCAGGATCTTATCCCTTGGCTCGATATCCTGGTTCTTATCCCTTGCATCGTATGTCGGGCAGTACTTGACGCATTCGCCGCATCGCGTGCAAGCATCAAATTCCATTAACTGCGACGCTGTGAAATTAACTGTGTTTATTGAAGGTTTCTCTTTAGCCATTTTTACTCGCCTCCGTGGTTCACAAGAATTGTGAGGGGCGCGGTTATCATGTGGAAATACTTGCTGTACGGGAGGTATGCCACGCAGAAAAGCAGTGTGAAGATTTCGTGGAACACTACTGTGATGTTATCAAATAGTCCCATTGGATATGCCGAGATTAATTCCCTGCTTACCTGATAAACGTCTGTGCGCAGGTACTGGGCATAAAATCCAGTAACGACTACTATCAATAAGCCGATTATAAGTATCCAGTCGATATCTGCATTCCGTGCCTGGACATCTTTGCCAGTTAAGAAGAGTCTTCTTGCTATTGCGATAACTATGCCCAGAACAAGCATATATCCGAATATGTTGTTCGGCAATTCAAGGGATTTCCATACACCCACAAAGTACGTGTGGTTCTGATTTAACAAGAACGGACCTGCAAACTCAGCAGCCGCCGCAACAATTGTCAAAATCAAGAGCCCAATCCATCCCCAGAATATCATAATGTGCATGAACCATTCAAGCTTCCTGCGCCTGTATGTCCTGCGCTGGAAAAGAACGTCCAGGATTAATATTCCAAGGGCAGCCCCAATGCCTTTCTCAAATACTTTGCCGAATATTAATTTGAGGGCACCCCACGCGCCGATGGGTTTTGTTGCGCCTTCGGGGATTCCACGTCCCCATTTGTCCAGTTGGATGTACATTCCTACAAGGAACAGGATTACGGAAATAATCGCCGTAATAACCATTATTCTCCAATCAATGAAGAGCGTATCAAATACCGTTTTACCGAGTATTGTAAGACCTTCTGACATTTTTATCCTCCTAATCTGCCTCTGTTGGCTTTCATTCCCCTAAGAATCAATGTCATATTAAGCTTTCGATAATTGCCACTAAAAAATCGTTTTGATTGCAACCCCTAATAATTTAATAAGCTGCTTCTTATCCCCGCTTTGAATGAGTTTCTGCAATAGTACGGAAGGATGGTCCATGTCGCCATATTCAGTGATAATTTCTCTGATTTTGGGTTTGTTGAGGAAGGAAATAAATTCATTAAGGTTTTCATCGCTTAATTTCCCGATACTCTTATGAATCCTCATCCCGATTGCAAGCTCCCTTCCTACTGCGCCGCGCCATCTTTTTTCGTACTCCCCGAGTTCTGCTTCTTTTCGCGAAGCTTTTGCCGCAACCTCGCCTGCAATCTTTGCGCATACCGCGCCCATGTAAATGCCGCCTCCAGATGTGGGCTTAACCTGCCCTGCCGCATCCCCGACAAGCATCACGCCATTTCCTGTCGTTTTCCCGGGTGGGCCGAGCGGTATTCCCCCCAGCACATGCTCGGTGCGCGACCCACGGTATCTTGAGGCTACAACCGGGTGTTTTAACAATTCCCCAAGGTAATGCAGGGGCGGGTTAGCGCCTGGGTTCTTGGCAAGACCGATGCGCGCCAATCCGTTAAATGGCACTGCCCATGCAAAAAATCCCGGGGCGATATCGTTCCCTGTGAATATCTCCACGAATTCAGGGTCTTTTGCTGCATAAGGGGCTTCAAACTGGATGCCTGATAAGAATTTTTCACACCGTCCCAACCCTGCTGCCCTGCCAACACTGCTTTGTATCCCGTCTGCCGCGATAACAACAGAGGCATGAATTTCCATACGATCACCATCCGATATCACAGAGATTTTCCCCTTATCTATGCCAGTGAAACGTGTTTTTAAAAGCATGTCAGCCCCTTCATCCAGTGAACGCCCAACAAGCTTCCTGTCAAAGATTTTCCTGTCTATGACATACGCTTTTACATCTTTTCCCTTCACAACAAGCTCTTCACAGTTCGGGGCATAAACAAAAGCGCCCCTCACCTTATTCAGGACGAAACTTCCTTCTCCTATCTCACATTCGTTGAGTGCTGCCGTGCTTATGAGACCAGTGCACTGAACTGGTGAGCCGATGCTGGCGTGTTCCTCTATCAGCAGAGTGCTTGCGCCATTTAACGCTGCGTATTTCGCGGCAATTGCGCCTGCCGGACCCGCGCCGATAACAACGACATCGTAGTTCATATTCACAACAATTCTTTTATCTTTCCAAGCACAAGAGCCGCATCCTGCCTCTTCACATCCACTTCATGCACCTTAAAAAACTCAAGCAGTTTTTCCTTCTCCGAATCCCCGATGACCCCGTTTTTCACACATTCGTGGATAATACTCCTGTAGTTCCTCTCAGGATAGAATATTTTCCTGGTAATATCCACAATGGCAGATGCCTGCTCCTTTGAAAAAATTCCCATTTCCCGCCCAAGCTCAACGGTCATCCTGACATTCACAAGAGGTACTGAAAGCGGTTCCAGCGTTTCACCATCGAAAGTCACCGCAACCTCATCATCAGATTCCAGGTTCCCATTTTTGTACATCTCGTATATCTTCCCCACGCCTATCATACCGTATGGCTCAAGTTCAGAAGCCCGAAGCGCCCCCATGCTTGCACCGCCTACAACGGTTACGCCGCTTTTTAGCGCCTCGATTATTTCGCGGTGCGCCACTGCCGCGCTGTCAAAGAAAACCCCGTCTATAATCCCGATTATCTCAGGCGGCGACTTCATAAGTCTCCTGACATCATGGCGCTTCACGGGCGGGCGGTAGTCAGCATCCAGTATCTTTTTCGCATCGCTATGACAGATGCTCGTGCCTGTATATACTACAGGCTTCATAAAGCGACACCTCGCTTTATGCGGTATCCACGTATGGCAAAGCCATACGTGTCTGCGAAGTAAAGCGGCGCAACGGTTTTTGAAAAACCTTTCCTAAAGTTTTTCATTTCAACACTCTCTTCTTCTTTTTCTTGATGCGCTCCCCTTTCCTCTCGCGGTCAAGCGTATAGAGTTCAAACATAGGAATAATTGCCCTGACAACCGGAATTTCCACGCCCCTTGAAAGATTAACGATAATAGCGCCATCTGCAATTCCATCAAGGTTCTGAAGCACTGTTTTTATGTTGGCTGCCGGGGTATCGCTTGAAACATCTTTCAAATCATCCATCTGGACAGGCTCCAGCTCCTCATACCAGTAGCTATTCATCTTTCTCATGTGGTCATAGCCGAATGTCCGCACCACCTGCTCCCTGTCCGTATCCTCGCGCGCCCCGTGTATCTGCACCACGCGGCTCTGCGCAGCCTCTGTGAGCGCCCTTGTTACGGCTATCTCAGGCGAGAGATGCGCGCCTGCTCCCATGACCAGCAAAGCGGGGTCTTTCAGCACAGTATCATCAAGCGCGGTAACAACCGTGGGAATATCCACATCAGAGTCAAGCAGCCAGACCTTGACCTTGATTCCTGCCTCTTCCATCTTTCTTTTCAATTCGTAATTTAGCCCGTCGCTCTCAGAAAGCATGATTTCCCTGCCCGGATTGCGGGTGAATTCCGCAATGCTGAGCGCATCCCTTTCGATTACTTCAAGGAAGCCGTGCAGCACCGCCTCCTCAATCGTATTTCCGGATGCAAGCCCGTTGGTGTTGCTGCGAAAAAGCTGGTTCCCGTTCGTGGGGTTGTATGGATGAAATACCGCATTCTCCGGGACAAACACCTCAACATCGTTCATTATGTCGTGCCCCATGACCCATTCGAGGCTTGTGCGCTCATTAAATTCCTGGGGCAGGAGAAGAGCATCGGGATATAATACCGGATAACTCTCGCTTAGCGATTCGTATATATCTACCGCTCTTTCAGTGTTTAGCGGAACGCCGCTCAGGTTTATGCTCACCTCGGGCTGCTCCGCAAGGCAGCGCTCAAAACTTTCCATTATGGCTGATATTCTGGCATTTGTTTCGGTGGCGCCTTTTCCTGAATAAATGGATATTGCTCCCGCCGCAGCGCTCGGCCGGATAGCTGAGAAAACAGGAATCCCAACGCGGTCAAGGTCTGTGATATTCGCAATGCGCGTCACCCCGATTTTAGGAAGAAGTTTTGTGGTGTTTGCAAGCGTTGTTTCCGGGTCGAAGACGCGCTGCGTACCTTCAAGGTATTTGATGTTGGGGTCGAGGATTATTTTGCTCATTGTTTCTGCAATCTTATTGAATAAGGGTTATATATCTTATGATGGCGGATTAGTGGGATAAATATAATCTTATGAAGGATATAATATAAGTAAGTCTTCGTAACAAAAATATAAAAGAGGTACATAAATGACACTTGACTCACGAATTTCCGAACTTGCAAACGCAGCAAAACCCACCGTTGCCATCATCGGTCTTGGCGGCGCAGGATGCAACATAGTCTCATGGATAGCACAAAAGGAGATAGTTGGAAGTAAGATAATTGCGGCTGATACTGATGCAACGCATTTGATGGGTGTAAAAGCCGGTGTGAAAATACTCCTTGGTGAGCAAACCTACCAGGGGAAGGGCTGCGGCGGCTTTGCAGAACGAGGCACTGAAGCCGCACGTGAGAGCCTGAAGGAAATAAAACAGGAACTTAAAGATTCAAACCTTATATTCATCATAGCAGGCATGGGAGGCGGCTCGGGCACAGGCGCAGCGCCGGTTGTGGCAGAAGCTACCCGTGAAGCAGGCATACTTACCATAGGGGTTGTGACGCTGCCTTTCGGTTATGAGGTCATAAGACGCAAAAAAGGTATTTCCGGGATAAAGGCTCTCTCTGCCCAATGCGATTCACTCGTGGTTATCGACAACTCAAGGCTCAAAACCATCGCCGGAAGCCTTCCGCTTCGCGAGGGTTTTGCAGTCGCGAACGAGTTCGTTGGCAATTTTATCAAGAACATAACCGAAACAATCACCAAGGCGAGCCTTGTGAACCTTGATTATTCAGACCTGCGAAGCGTTGTGGAACGCGGCGGCATATCTGCAATCGGCATAGGCGAGGCAGAAGGCGAGAACCGCATAGAGAAGGCAATGGAACAGGCGCTCTCTACGCCGCTTCTTGATGTCACTGACATTTCAGGAACATACGGGGTGCTGATACATATCTCAGGCGGCGAGGATATGACACTCGGGGAAGTCACACAAGCCGGTGAAATCATTCTCCAGAAAGCCCCGAACACAGGGCGCATCGTCTGGGGCGCGAATGTGGACGAATCCCTTGCTGGACGCGTCAAGGTTACGGCTGTACTGACGTGTGTCATGGACCCGAATAAATTAACGTAGGTATGGAACTTGAACTGACCGAAAGGATTGATAACCTCTGCGATTATACCTATAATTTCACATGGCAAAACAATAAGCTTCGCCCCGAAAGCATCATCCCTTTCCAAGAAGGCACAAGTTACACGTATCAAGACCTGGTGGATGAAGTAAGGAAAGGCAAAGAGGTGCATATTATTGGCAGCGCAGGAAAAAGGCTTGCTTACAGCATGGGCGTTGATCTTACGCATTTCGGGGGTACCGGGGCGCCTGAAAATGCCGGGAAAGTGTATGTTGAGGGCGATGTTTCTCAAGAGATGGGAATGGGTATGGTTTCAGGGGAAATATACGTGAAAGGCGCCGTGGAAGAACCTGTCGGAAATGTGGTCGAGGTCATGTCCGATGAGCCCGGTTATCGAAAGTTCCGCTCAATAACCGATATCCTCTGCGGGGGTTTGGGAAAAGATGTTCTTGTTAAGAATAACTTCGATGAGCGAGAAAAGCATTTGCTGCTGGATGACGGAGTGCTTCGCGGTACAATAGCTGCACGCTGTAATTGTGATGCCCTTGTCACTGTGGACGGGGATGTTTACAACGGCACCGGATTGCTGATGCAAAAAGGAACGGTTCATGTCAGGGGAGACGCAGGTATGAACACGGGCGCTCACCTTGACGGAGGAACCGTTATCGTCGAGAGTACCACAGGCGAATTTGCTGGCGCGTACATGAAAAAAGGAGTGCTGATTTTGAAGGATGCTAAGGGATTTGTGGGCGCAAATATGAAGGATGGGGCGATTTTTGCTAAGAAGAAAGTTAAAACCGCGCCGCCTGTGGAGGAGCTTTCGATGGCACAGGAGGATGCGAAGCTGTTGATGAAATATCTTGATATAGGGCATGTTGAGGCTATGGGCTATCATAAATACGGGATAGTGAAAGAAAGGCTGGTGCGGATGAGGGATGGGTCGGTCGTTGTGAGAAAAGTGGATTGATTTTATTAATCCTGACCCTGCGTAAATTATATATATCGTCATAACCATGTCAGTCTGTCACATACTAACACGAATCTATTATAAGGTGATTAAATTGTCAGAAATCGGTAAAAAAATACGACTTGAACGGATTATGGACAGGGAAAGCAGGAACATGGTAATCATCCCTATGGACCACGGGATATCCATGGGACCTATAAGAGGCATAGTCAATCTTGCAGACATGGTGAACAAAGTGGCTGACGGCGGCGCAAATGCGGTTCTTCTGCAAAAAGGAATGGCAAAGCACGGCCACCGCGGATACGGGCGCGATATCGGGCTAATCATCCACATGAGCGCATCCACATCGCTCGGGCCCGACCCCAACGATAAAGTGCAGGTCTGCACAGTGGAAGAAGCTATAAAAATGGGAGCTGATGCCGTGAGCGTTCATGTCAATATCGGGTCAGAGACTGAAGCTAAACAACTGAAAAAACTGGGCTCCGTCGCTGAATATTGCGATATATGGGGAATGCCGCTTATTGCTATGATGTACCCGCGCGGCAAGGATATCAAGAACTCAAACGACCCTGAGCTTGTGGCGCATGTTGCGCGCGTTGGCGCTGAGCTGGGCGCAGACATCATAAAAACCAATTTCACAGGCGATATCGATACATTCAGGACGGTTGTGAAGGGCTGCCCCGTACCTGTTGTGATGGCGGGCGGCCCCAAGGCAAACACGGACGAGGAATTCCTCGCTATGGTGCGTGCTGCGGTTGATGCCGGAGGAAGAGGCGTTGCGATTGGCAGGAATGTATTCCAGCACGAAAATCCCACTGCAATGACGCACGCACTGACGCTTGTAGTCCATAAAGGCGCAAGCGTGGAAGATGCCATGGAGGCGCTGCGGTGAAAAAGGAAAAAACCGTCTGGATAAAAGCAGACGGCGGTACATGGGAAGCTAACAAACCGCTTATTACTACAGGACTTGAATCAGGAGCCGATGCCGTACTTTTGAAGGCAGAGGACGTTGAAAGGGTAAGAGAACTGGGAAATATCAAAACCGCCGCGCCAACAGAGGATGCCGATATCGTAATAGTTGGGATAGACAGCGAAGGCGACGGGACAAGTAAACTGCCTTCCGATTTTGCAGATTCCGAGGATATCGCTGAGGCGCAGCATCTTACGAGAGAGGGTAAAACCGTTGCAGGGTTTGTTGTCATCAAGAACAAGAAATACGAGCAGTTCGCTGTCGAGCTTGGGAAATCATGCGATTACCTGATTGTGATAGGTACGGACTGGAAGGTCATTCCGCTTGAGAACCTTATTGCAGGGCTCCAGAAAATTGACGTGGAGATAATTGCCGGCGTCCGGAATGCAGAGGAGGCGAAGCTCGCGCTTGAAACGCTGGAACACGGCTCGGACGGCGTGCTGCTTGATACCGATAATCTTTCCGAGATAAAGAAGGTCATTGCAATCCGTGACAGGTCTGGTATGGAGAAAATACCCCTTGTAAAAGCCACTGTGACGAAGGTAAAACAGGTCGGCATGGGCGACAGGGTTTGCGTGGATACAGCCTCGCTCATGGTTCCCGGGGAAGGGATGCTTATAGGTTCGCAGAGCATCGGGCTTTTCCTTGTTCACTCGGAATCCGAGGAAAGCCCGTACGTTGCCGCGCGCCCGTTCAGGGTGAATGCCGGCGCGGTTCATGCCTATATCAGAGTGGGCGAAAAGACGCGCTACCTTTCAGAGCTTGCTTCGGGCGATGAAGTGCTGATAATTGATACAGAAGGCGAGACGCGGCCTGCCGTTGTGGGTCGGGTCAAGATAGAGCGCCGCCCGCTGATGCTCGTTGAGGCTGAGGTGGAAGGAACGAAGATAAAGACCCTGCTCCAGAATGCAGAGACGATAAAACTTGTCGGCGCCGATGGGAAACCCGTGCCTGTGACCGCGCTTAAGGAGGGCGATGAGGTGCTGGTGTATTTTGAGGCGGCAGCGCGGCATTTCGGGATTAAGATTGAGGAGACGATTATTGAGAAGTAAGAGATTATAGTTAAAATCCAAACAATTCAAGCTATCTTTGCGGACTTTGCGCTCTTTGCGGTGACAAAAATCATGCACCGCGAAGGACGCAAAGTGTTATGGATAGTATTACATTAAGATGCTTTAACGGGCATTATTATTGTTTTGTATTCTATTTGGTACAGATTCTAATTTAATATTCGTGGTTGTTCTTACATAATCAACAATAATATTCCAATCCAATTCGGAGAGTTTGTTTCTCTTGGGAATTTTAACCGTAAATGAGTTTTGTCCTTCATTTTCGGGTGGATTTACATCTTTTAATAAAAGCCAATATGCTTCATTTTCAGAAGATACATACTTGATTAATAAGACAACAAACAGATTATTCCGTAAATAATTGTATGTAGAAGTCTTTAAATCAATGCTTTCATAATCCACATTTCTACTTGGATTTTCTGATGATTTTATTTGAACTGTTAAACCCAGTCCACGCATCTGCCCATCTTCAGCGATTTCAATAATCAAATCTTGTCCATAGTCATTTGCGGGCCTTGATACTATCCAGTCAACTGGAAGTTTTCCCCTGAAATAGGTTTCAGATTGTGTATCTAATGTATGAGTTCTTGGTCTTTGAGGAAATGCTGGCATATTTTAATTTCCTATCTATGCATGAGCAATTATATAAAGTCTGCAAGTAATACTTAAGGTAAGGAGATTAAAAAATGGAAGCATACAGGTCAAAAATTACCAGTAAAGGGCAAATAACAATTCCCAAGTCAATAAGAGAGCTTCTGCACCTGCTTAAAGGAGATGAGGTCATCCTCGTCCCCACAGAAAAGGGCGTGATTTTGAAACGTGAGACGGCATCCCTACGCGGGATTTGGACGGGGGAACTCACAGAAAAAGAAATTGACGAAGGTATAAAGGAGATTCGTTCCAAATGGCGGATAGATACGCAATAGATACCGTTGCCTTCATCTATTATCTCGCAGGATTACTGCCTGAAAAAGCTGAAAAGATTTTCCAGAGCGCGGAAAAAGGTGATGCAAAGTTGATTCTTTCATCTATTTCAATCGGCGAGGCGATTTATGTTTTTAAGAAACAAAAGAAAAGCAGAGCAGGCGAAGAAATATCCAAAATGTTAGAAAATCTTGGAAAATGTGCTTATATTGAGATCAAAGACCTTGAACTGCAAGACTGGAAAAATTTAGCAGCATCAACCGTACCTGAACTTCATGACAGGATGGTGGTTGCTATTGCCAAAAAATATAAAGCTCCGCTAATAACCAATGACAGCGAAATCATAAAGTCGGGGGAAATAAAAACTGTGTGGGATTAAGGGAAAACGAATATGACCACAGTAATCATCGGCGGCGGGCTTGCAGGACTTGCCGCAGCTTACAGGCTCGCAGGCGGGGACGAAATAATTCTCATCGAGAAAGAACCCGAACTCGGAGGAATGGCGTCAAGTTATGAAATCGATGACTACCATATCGAAAAATACTATCATCATATTTTTTCAAGCGATAAAGAACTCATAGCTCTCATAGACGAGCTTAGTCTGAGCAACAAACTTGAATGGCTGCGAGGCTCGACAGGATATTATTTTGACCGCAAAATATACCCGATGAACACGCCCCTCGAAATCCTGAAAGCCCTGCCGCTCATGGATGTTATCAGGCTGACCTTGCTTGTGCTGAAAGCCAAAAGAATAAAAGACACTGCTCCCTTTGATGATATTACTGCAAAACAATGGATACTCGACACGGCAGGAGAATCTGTTTATAATAATTTCTTCCTTCCGCTGCTTCAAAGCAAATTCGGGGACAACAAAGAGCGGGTGTCTGCTGCGTGGCTCCTCGGCAGGGTTCGTATCCGCTCAAACAGGGGCGCAAAAGGTGAGCGCTTGGGATACATGCGCGGCGGCTTTCATGCGCTCATTGAAAAAATTGCTGAGAGTATCAGGAAAAAAGGAGGCATAATAAGGCAGGGCAACGCCTCAAAGATAGAGGTCGCCAGTGGTTCAGTCAAAAGCGTGGTTGTGGATGGCGAGAACATTAAATGTGACAGGGTGATTTCGACAGTTTCGCCTCATACCCTGCAAAAAATAATAGACCCAGAGCTTCTGGGGCTTGATATGAATATCAGTTATCAGGGTACTGCATGCGCCCTCTTTGGATTGACTGAAAAAATCATGGATGGCGTTTATTGGCTGAATATCAAGGAAGACGTTCCTTTCGGCGCCGTAATAGAACATACTAATTTCATCCCGGCATCGGATTATGGGGAACATTTGATGTACGTTACCTCGTACTTCCAGAATCCTGACAGCATTCTCTGGAAATCAAATGACGATGATGTCATCGAATTATACCAGAACGGGCTTGAAAAGCTCTTTCCGGGATTTTGCAAAAAGGTCAAATGGTGGCGATTGCGCAGGGATATTGATACAGCGCCAGTGTATGAAACAGGCTATGGTAAAAAAGTCCTTCCTTATAGAACAAATATCAAGGGGCTTTATCTGGCTGGCATGTTCTCAGAGGCGAATTATCCCGAAAGGAGCATGAACGGCTCGATCAAGGCTGGTTTTGAGTGCTCTGATACGATGCTCTCTACAAAAAAGAAGTAACCAGTATAGCTAAAGTGGACACAAGTCCCACCGCTGCGACGATACGGATTTTGGGTTTGTCAAACAGCTTCATTGCGCAAGCGCATATAAAAATATAGGGCAGCAGCGTTGCAATAACAGAAATAGTTGCAAGCTCCTGGAAATGATTGCTGAAAAGGAGAAGTGATGCGCATGCAATGGTGCTGATTATTATTGCGATATATGGAGTACCGTTCTTGCTTAAATCAGGAAGCAGGGGCAATCTGTGTTCAAATGATATGTTCTGGACCACCCTGGATGCCGCAACGAGATAAGCATTAAGCGCCGACAGCATTGCTATTATCCCGATTACAGCCATTATATTCCCCGAAGCATGGAAAACCTTTGATGCAGCGAGGGCAAGAGGGGTGGAAGATGATGCCAGTAACTGGCTTCCAATGCTGCCAATCAAAGCAATGTTCAGAAGCAGGTATACGACCGTTGTTATTAAAATCACAATCACCAGTGACGTAAATATGTCCTTTTTATTTTTGGTCTCATCTGCAGTTATTGCGCTTATCTCAAAACCCGTGAATGGCCAGTACACGATGATTATTGCTTTTAAAAAATCGGTTTTATCAGTGAAAAATGGCGTGAAGTTTTCTTTCTGGATATAAGGAAATAAAACGATGGCTAAAATAACCAGAGGGACGGTCTTCAACAGGGTCAGGAGGATTTCGATGTGCCCTGAAGGTCTTACGCCAATAATGTTTATTATGCCGAATAGAACTATAATTACAATCTCAAGCCAGAGTACATCAAGATAGCCAAAAAAAGAAACATACTGTCCTATGCCGGCTGCGATGGTGGCAACCCCGAAAACCGAGGCTATAATGTAAAACAGCACTACTGCGGTCGATAATCTTTTGCTGAATACTTTTCTAAACCAAGGTTTTTTCGATATTCCGCCATAAAACGCAAGCCGTCGGAGGGATTTGAACCCTCGATCTGCTGATTACGAATCAGCCGCTTTACCGAGCTAAGCCACGACGGCGTGAAAAAGCAGTATATCGGTATTTTTGTCTAAATAGTTTACTCAATAATTTTTCAATAGCAATATTTTTTAAGTATATAAGGCAATTTAAAGAAACATGCTGATAGACATTTTGAAGATATTATTCTGTGCTCCTTTTCTACTATATTCATGTTATTCTGATATTAAAACGCGCCGTGTGAGCGATAAGGTATGGTATATTATGCTTGGTGGTGGAGCTTTTTTCATCCTTTATGAATTCGCAGACTATGGATTATTCTATTTATTCCGCTTGTTTATATCGGCGGTTTTAATGTATCTATTTCTTGAGATATATTCCAGATTAAGCACTTTTTTCAATATCAGGATGATGGGTGGTGCAGATGCAAAATTGCTTCTTGTTTTATCCATCTTCTTCCCTATTTATCCAAGTTTTAATATTGAAAGTCACATTTTCCCATTGAATTTGCCTTTTAATTTTTTTGCTTTTAGTGTGCTGAATGATGCAGTCACAGTGGCAATAATAATTCCAATCGGGTTTGCGGCATATAATCTAATAAAATTGGGTTTCCGTGTTGATAAAGCTGCATATATTTTCATGGGATATAAAACCAAAATTTCCGAACTTAGCGATAAACATGTCTGGATAATTCAAGATTTTGAAGACGATAATGGCAAAATAAAATCCTTTTACAAGCGCGGCGGTATAGAAATTGACGAAAAATCTATTTCAAAATTAAAAAATCTATTAAAAAAAGGGTTGATTAAAGATGAGGTCTGGATAACCCCTAAATTACCGTTCATGATCCCCCTGACACTGGGTTTCTTTTTGGCAATATTTTATGGTGATTTAATCTTCGAGATAATTAAAAATCTACTTCTACATAAATAATAAAAAAGTAAGATGAAATAAGTAAGCATAGCAGCTTTCTGCAGTTCCCGAGAGTTCGCACATCTTAGTACAATGCAAAACGTAGGCGGGCTTAACTTCTGTGTTCGGGATGGGTACAGGTGTTTCCCCGCCGC
>JAPZAN010000277.1 GCA_027460605.1 Candidatus Methanoperedens sp. | reverse complement strand
GCACTGCGAGGAGCGGCATAGTTACAGGTGCTTTGCTTGCAATTGCAAGGATATCGGGCGAGACCGCCCCCCTCCTATTCACTTCCTTTGGCAATATGTTCTGGGCCAACGGGATAGACAAACCAATATCCACCCTGCCGGTGCAGATTTATACATATGCAATAACACCCTTTCCTGACTGGCACGCCAAAGCGTGGGGAGGAGCCCTTATTCTTATCATCTTAATTCTTATTTTAAATATTGTTGTGAGGTTCGTAACCCGAAGAAAGTTTGGTTAAAGGAGTATAATCATGCAGAATAAAATCACGGTAGAAAATCTTAATGCATTGTTTGGAAAGAAAGAGGTACTGCATAACATTAATCTGGGTATCCAGGAAAACAGGATAACCGCCATCATAGGCCCGTCCGGATGTGGAAAATCCACATTCATCCGATGCCTCAACAGGATGCATGAAGTTGTACCCGGAGCAAAAGTTTCAGGAAAAGTACTGGTTGACGGTAAGGATATTTACGATAGCGATATCGACCCTGTGGACATAAGAAGGCGCATAGGCATGGTATTCCAGAAGCCCAACCCTTTTCCTACGATGTCTATATATGATAATGTTGCTGCCGGATTGAAACTCAATGGCATAAAGGATAAGAAGATACTTGATACGACAGTTGAGGAAAGTCTCAAAAAAGCCGCCCTCTGGGATGAAGTGAAGAACGACCTCAATAAATCGGGTGTAAGTTTATCCGGGGGTCAGCAGCAGCGCCTCTGCATAGCAAGGGCATTAGCCGTTGAGCCGGAAGTCATCCTGTTTGACGAGCCCTGTTCAGCGCTGGATCCGATATCCACTAGCAAAATAGAAGATTTAATGTTAGAATTGAAGGAAAAATATACCCTTGTTATAGTAACGCATAATATGCAGCAGGCTGCAAGAGTAAGCGATTATACAGCGTTCTTTTTATATGGAAAGATGATAGAGTTTGGAGAAACAAATCAGATATTTAAGAAGCCAAAGGAGA
>JAPZAN010000276.1 GCA_027460605.1 Candidatus Methanoperedens sp. | reverse complement strand
AAGGAATATCCGGAATACGGAACGTACGACGTCAAGGCTAAAAGATTTTATGGGAAATACCATCCCGTGATTAAAATCAAATACTGGGGAGACCTGTGGTTCCTTGGTTTTGCTGCAATAAGCGGGTTCAGTTTGTATTACGTTCCGGTCTTTAATTATGTCAATTTTTATGCGAACCTGATGGGCCTGAATATTACCCTGTTATGGTTCAGGGCAATCCACATCATCGTTTTCCTGTATTTCTTCTGCGTATTGATGTTCCATGTATATCTGGCGCTCATACCTGTGAACAGGGAACTCCTGAACTCCATGATAACAGGAAAAGAGAATGCAGAGGTACACGAATCCGAGACCCCGTATTTAAATACGGGGACTAAGGGGACTGGTGACCTTGAGCAAAAAATTGTCATAATCGGGGTGGGGAACCTGTTGATGGGAGATGACGGCATAGGTATCCATGTGGTCGAATCTCTCAGGAAGGAAAAGCTGCCCGAAAATGTGCATGTCTTTGATGCTGAAACAAGGGCTTTTGATGTGCTTGAATACATGGACGGAAGCGACAAAACGGTGATAGTGGATGCCTGTAAGAAAGGCGGCGCGCCGGGAAGTATTTACAGGTTTACGTTTGACCCAGCAGGCGAGATTGATGAATCGATGAACCTGAGCCTGCATGACATCAATTTTATTGATGCGCTCAGGGCAGGCAGGGATGTTTATAAATTGCCGAAGGAGATTGTGATAATAGGGGTTGAACCTGATGGACTCGATTGGGGGATTGGATTGTCGCAAAAAATTAACAATTGTTTTAAAGAGATAATTGAAGCAGTAAAATCTGAAATGTTCTAGATATCCTGCTCCATCAAATACTCCACAGCATTCCTGAATATCGCAACGCCGGCGCCTTCCTCGGGCAACTCCTCCCGCGTCCATGCAGGATGGTTTGTCCTGTGCTGGAACGCCTCGGGATGCGGCATCATCCCGAAAACCCTGCCAGTCTCGTCGCATATACCCG
>JAPZAN010000275.1 GCA_027460605.1 Candidatus Methanoperedens sp. | reverse complement strand
TCATGTGCCCGCCAAGGAATGGCTGTTTTTCTATAAGAATAACTTCATGCGCGTCCGCCATTTCAAGAGCCGTGGTAATCCCTGCAATCCCGCCTCCCACTACGAGAGTCCTGTCAACAAGTTTTTTCTCAAGCGGCACCAGCGGTTCTATTGAACCCATTCTGGCGACAGCGCCTTTTATTAACCCTTTGACCTTTGGGTTTATGCCCTCTTTGTCGTGTACCCAGCTTGCCTGTTCCCTGATGTTTGTGATTTCAAGCAGGTTCGGGTTAAGCCCTGCTTTTTTTGCCATGCTCCTGAATGTTTCAAGATGCAGTTTTGGCGAGCATGAGCCTATCACAACTCTGTCCACTTTTCTCTTCTCGATATCGCTTTTGATTTTCTCCTGCCCTGCGCCGCTGCACAGGTAATCCTGGATATTCACCAGAACGTCTTTATTTTCTTTCAGGCTGTCGGCGACACTCTGCAGGTCAACGACGTCTCCAATATTCCCGCCGCACCTGCAAAGGTACACGCCTATTTTTTTTGGAGGCTGCCCGGGTGTTGGAACATCTGTGGAGGGATTTTCATTCTTCGGGGCGGGTTCATTCGCAGGCATTTTTACCTCCCTATCTTTGCTATCAATTTATCGCAGGAAACAAGATGCTTCCCCATTCCAAGTTCATCAGGTGTAAAGCCCATCGCAAGGCCCATGAGCTGAGTAAAATAAATTATCGGCATATCAAGCTTGATGTTATATTTTTTTTCCACTGCTTTCTGCTTTGCATCCAGCTGGAGATGGCACATGGGGCATGTCACAACCATACAGTCCGCGCCCGATTCTTTTGCCATCAGGAGCAAGTCCCTTGCAAGTTCAAGCGCAAGGTCTTCGTTCGTTATCAGGATAGGACCGCCGCAGCATTTTGTTTTATAATAATATTTTACGGGTTCTGCACCGAGGCTTGCGATAAGGTTATCCAGCGACTTTGGGTTTTCGGGACTGTCAAATTTGTTCTCAGGGCGTGTGAGCAGACATCCGTAATAAGGCACAGCTTTTATCTTTAAGGGCTTTTTGACCATTTCAGCCAGTTTTGTAAGCCCGTAATCTTTGACTACTACTTCAAGAAGATGTTTTGGTTTTGTGTTGCCGTCATATTTGGCAGTGAGAGCTTCATTGACCCTCGTTTTGAGTGAGATATCTTCAAGCGCTGTTTTTGCGCGCATGAGGTTTGAATAGCAGAGGTTGCATGGTGTTGCCATATCAAGCCCTTTTGATGACGCCAGGGTTCTTGCCGAAAGCGCTGACCTTATGGTCATGTCAGGCACATGGAGGGCGCCGCAGCAGTTCCAGTTCTTCACCTCTTCAAGCTCGATGCCAAGTGAGCGGAAAACCATTTCCACCGACTTCCGGTAATCCACAGCCGTCCCGTGCTGTGCGCATCCTGGATAATAGGAATATTTCATTTGTCGGTCTCCTGTGTCTCCGGCTCTTCTTTTTCTTTTTTCGTCCCTGTTTCCCTGATTTCTTTGCTTTCTTTCTTTTCCGCTTTTTCACCGAGCTTAAAAACAGTATCAAGTTCACGCGTATTTTCCATTTTATCAATTGTCAGGGGCAGTTTTCCTTTTGAGAAAAGAGAAAGCCCAAACGGGGCCTGTTTTATCATTTCAGGCTCTTTCAGGCTGTATTTCGAAATTAAGAGGAATTCAGATGCCCTGCCGTTTTTCCTGACTACATCTGAGAAAACGCCATCAAATCTTTCGTTTTTGTTCTTTACGCCTTCTGCTATTGCTATGGGTTTTAACGTCTCCATGAGTTCAGTGGGGCGTATTCCCCTCGGGCAGCGCACCGAGCATGAAAAGCATGTGGTGCATATCCAGATGGTGTTGCTGTTGAGCACTTCCTTTTTGAGGCCAAGCTGAACCATGCGCACAAGCTGGCGCGGGTTATAATCCATTTCATGGCTGACAGGACATGAGCCAGCACATATACCGCACTGCATGCATGTGGAGAGCTTCCTGCCCACCGGTGTTTCCAAAACAAGGTCTCTAAAAGCAGCGTCCCTGGATTCAATGAGGATTATTTCTTTTTTCATATCTCCCTCGGGAGGAAGTAGATGTAGGGTTAATGATATATATAATAGTATTGTAATGTCCTTACCATCCGAATCAAAACATTTATCAGGTTTGTTATCAAATCTTAAGTTGATGTCGGAGTTTTACAATATCCTCGCAAGCGTACTTGCGAATAAACAAATGTCCATAAGCAGTATTGCAAGGGAATTAAAGAAAAACGGATACGACCAGCACCGGTTAATACTCACGGGATATCTTCGCGCGCTTCACGACATGGGATATCTGGATGAGATTGACATTCCGCCTTCGATAGTCTATACCTTTAAAGCGAACCCAAAACGGGATATTTACAGCATCGTGAAAGACCATCTTAAGAATATCGATATGCCAGACCGGCTGGATATCGCGGTTTTTATCCTTTCCTCACTTTTCCACCGCCCATGTTTCAAATACGAACTTGAATTACTCGGGATTGAAGGCAGAAAGACAGAAAATGTCAGGGAATCAAAGGATGTCCGCCTCAAAGAACACAGGGCTTCTGTGACGCGCATCAAAATACCTCCGGAAGACCCGGCTTTTGAGCTCAAAGAAGATAGTAAAAATGTGCTGGAAAAAGGAAACGATGTCCTAATCGATATCATAAACGAATTGATAGACCTTGACGGGTTAAAGGCAAAATTCCAGCAGACTAAACTTGCTTAATTTTAAATACTATTAAAATCAATCATTATTTTAGAGGGATGTTATATGGAGTGTATAGAAACTATTAAAGGGAGACGGTCTGTCAGGAGATTCAAGGCCCAACCAGTCGGCAAAGAGATGATAGAGGAACTTTTGGATGCAGCCCGGATGGCGCCGTCAGCGGGAAACCTGCAGGCGCGTGATTTCATAGTTATTTCCAATAAAATTACAAAACAGAAGTTGAAAGAAGCGGCACTGGGACAGGCATTCATCGAACAGGCGCCACTTGTGATTGTTGCAGTTGCGAATATCGAACGCTCATCGCGCGTATATAAAACAAGGGGGGAGCTTTATGCAATCCAGGATGCCACGGCAAGCGTGGAGAACATCCTGCTTTCGGTCAGCGAGCTTCTTAGCATCCCCCATAAAACAAAACCAATAGCTATAATACCTGTTGGATACGCAGATGAAGAACCGGTTGCGCCGCCCAGGATGGGTCTGGATAAGGTAGTTCACTGGGAAACGTGGTAACTACAATTCCACCTGCTCTATCCAGTTCAACTTCCCGGGCAAGTAATTATTAGGCGTTTTCCCCTGCTTCAGGGATTCGATAATCCCAATAACGGATTTTACAACAGCCAGCGGATTGATATCCGTGGTATTTATTTCAAAGACGTTTTTACTGCGTTCGGCTGATTCCACAAGTATGACGTCCAGCGCCTCAGCATTGGCATTTTCTTTCACTTTTGAAAAAGAGTAATTCTTTCTTTTCCCGAGACGCTTCCGCAGAGCCACCGGATGCGTCCTCAGTACAATAATAGCATCCGCAGGCAAAAGATGTGAAAGATGTCCTTCCATTATGATATCCATCCCCTGCGGCGCCTGGCTGGTTACCTGCTTCACGCGCTCTTCCAGTTTGTCCATATCAGCTTCGTATGTGTCCCGCGTCTCATCCTTCCCTGTGTAAAGCTTCTCACCCAGGACAATTTTGTTCAGGTCGATGATATGGAATTGTTTCCTGTATTGTGAATGCTCAGCTAATATACCGCAAACAGTGGTTTTACCGGTGCCGGGTGTGCCTGTGAGGGCTATAATCATAAGATCGCGCCCAATGCTTCTATGACCTTTTCATTCTGCTCTTCCGTGCCCACTGTTATACGGATTAGAGACTGACCTGCGCCCCTGAAAGAGGTGCAGTCCCGCACTATTATGCCTTCTCTTAATAGCGATTCTGATACTTCCACCGCTGTATGAGGGGAAACATCTATCAGGATGAAATTCGCCTCCGAGGGATATACTTTGCAAAGAGGAGAAAGTCCTTTGCTCAACCGGATGCGCCCTTTTTTCACGGTTTCAAGGCTTTTCTTAAGATGCTCTTTATCTTTTAACGCTGCAATCCCGCCCGCCAGTGATAATACGTCAACTGAAAAAGGTGTCATTACTTTCATGTATTCCCTGGCAATCCATTGCGGCACCACCGCATAACCCATGCGCATCCCTGCAAGACCGAAAGCCTTTGAGAATGTGCGCCCGATAATGAGATTATCATATTCCCTCACGAGCCCCATGAGATCGTCCCCTGAAAAGTCGGCATAAGCCTCATCGATGAACACTATCGCATCAACGGATTCCAGTATCTTCCTCGCATCCTTTTCGCTGACAATGTTCCCTGAAGGGTTGTTTGGCGAGCAGAGAAAAATCATTTTCGTTCTGCCATTAACTTTATCCAGAATCATGTTTGGCTCTATTGCGAAATCCGGAGTGCGTTCTACAAAAACAGGTTTTCCCCCGTTTGCGAGGGTTGCGATTTCATAATAAGAAAACGTGGGTATAGGTATTATGGTATCGGCTTCAGGAGTCATGAAAAGCCTCATCATGGTATCGAGTATCCCGTCCATGCCGTTCCCCGAGACAACGATGTTACCAACTGGATAACCTGTATAGGCTGATATCGCTTTTCTTAATTCAAGCGCATCCGAAGGCGGGTACAGGTGGATTTTCCCGGCTTTTTCCCTAATGGCAGAAACTGCAAGAGGCGAAGGCCCGAGTGGATTTTCATTCGAACCAAGTTTTATAATTTTGCCGGGGTCAAGCCCATATTTTTGTGCACTCTCCTCGATAGATTTTCCCGGCACGTACTCTTTGATATTCTTAACCGTGGGGCGCACCAGTCCTTTAAATTTCATTCAGCACCGACACCGCCGTATCAAGCTGTTCTTTCGTAATAGTTAGCGGCGGGACAAAACGCAGCACGGATTCCGAGGTGCAGTTAAGAAGCACGCCCTGTTCGCGGGCTTTATTCACAATGTCCTCGCACTTGATTGAGAGTTCCATACCTACCATCAAACCTTTGCCGCGTATCTCTTTTACATAATCCTTCTTCAAACCTTCAAGTTTTTTGATGAGATAATCACCCAGTTCTTCCGAGCGCTTTACGAGTTTTTCTTTTTTGATTACCTCTATATTAGCTAGAGCCGCAGCGCAGGCAAGGGAATTCCCGCCAAACGTGGATGCGTGGTCGCCGCGCACGAAATTTGCAGCCACTTCTTCACGCGCGAGCATTGCGCCCATGGGAAAGCCTCCGCCCATTGCCTTTGCTGTGGTCATAATATCGGGTATGATGCCTGAATGCTCTTTTGCAAACCATTTCCCCGTCCTCCCAAACCCTGTCTGCACTTCATCCAGTATCAATAAAGTATCTTTTTCATCGCAAATCTTGCGCACTTCTTTCAGGTATCCATCTGAAGGTATTATCACACCGCCTTCCCCCTGCATAGGTTCAAGAATCACGCCGGCTGTGTTTTCATTGATTGCCGCCCTTATTGCATCGGCGTCGTTGTACGGTACGAATACCGCAGGCGCAAGGGGTTCGAAGGGCTTGCGGTATTTTTCCTTGTGGGTGACGCTGAGAGCGCCACGCGTCCTTCCATGGAACGCATGTTCAGTGGCAATGAATTCTTTCTTGCCCGAAGCTTTCCGTGCAAGTTTCAGGGCGCCTTCAACTGCTTCCGTCCCTGAATTGCAGAAAAAGACACGGTCAAGCATCGCAAGTTTTGAAAGTTCCTCGGCAAGAAGAGCCTGTTTTTCGGTATAATAAAGATTCGATACATGTATCAACTGCTCAGCCTGGCGTTTTATTGCATCGACTACAGCGGGATGGCAGTGACCCACGTTATTCACCGCTATTCCTGCCACACAGTCAATGTATTCCTTACCATTGACGTCCGTCACTACTGCGCCGCATGCCTTTTTTATCGCAATGGGCTGGCGTGTGTAGGTCTGGAATATGTATTTTTCGTATTTCCGGACTATCTCATCATAATTAAGAGCCATATAAATCCCAAATATTATCTTTTGTCTACAGAGTCAAAAAGACTCATTTCATCATTCATCACGGTCTCACCCGGGTAAACGATGATGCCTTTATCCCTTATCTCGTATGGATGCAGGATTTCATCATGCTTGACGCCCCTCATCTTTAATATTTCGATTGCTTTTACCCGGTTCCCCTCCGCCCTGAACACATGCAGCCTGATGACGCCAGATGAAAGATACTCTTCAACGCTGAATGAAGACGGTTTGCCCTGTACCTCACTTGACATAAGGGTTGTACAATCAAGATACTCAAGGTTCTTAATAAACTCTGATATTTTATGCCTGACTTCTGATTTATCTGCTGATATTTTAAAAGAAGTTATGGAATCAATAAATATCCTTTTTGCACGTATTCCCTCGACCTCCAATTGGATCTGTTCAAAGATATCCCCGATATTTTTTCTCGCGGCGATAGTATTGATAGGGCTTTTTTCAAGTGGTTTTACAAATTTCGTATATGTAAAAGGGTTTGCGTATATTATTTTCATTTTTTTCTGGGATACGAGTTTTTCAATATCCCACCCGAATCTCCACATATCCCTTATTAGCCGCGAGGGGGTTTCTTCCATCACGACGAGGACGCCGGGTTCGTTAAAATTTACAACCCCACCATACAGGTACTGCACCCCGAAAGTAGTTTTCCCTGTGCCTGGCCCGCCTGTTACAAGAATTACATCGTTCTCGACATAACCTCCTTCGATTAATTCATCAAGACCCGGGATGGCTGATTTTACTTTGCCCATTCGTTTCCTCGTTATTAGTAATGCGATGTATTATTAATATATATAATTAGTGGAAATGATATCAGGGGTGAGCGATAAACCTGTT
Source organism: Candidatus Methanoperedens sp. (assembly GCA_027460605.1). Classification (GTDB taxonomy): domain Archaea; phylum Halobacteriota; class Methanosarcinia; order Methanosarcinales; family Methanoperedenaceae; genus Methanoperedens. The sequence goes on along the minus strand of JAPZAN010000275.1, from coordinate 164 downwards.
TTTCTTAAACTCGCTGCATACCAGCTCTTTTACCGGAATATCCTCTTCTTTGCATTTTTCATCTTTCCATGCCTCTATTGAACGAAAAATATAAAACATGCCATCTTTTTTCTTGGAGGCTTCAAGATTAGGGTCACATGATGCGTCAAAAAATGATTCGTATC
>JAPZAN010000274.1 GCA_027460605.1 Candidatus Methanoperedens sp. | reverse complement strand
ATATTCGCAAAATTGAACTGGCAAACGATAAGAGTATCTTTTAATATCTCTTATGCGATTTTAGGGGGTATGATAAATATCATGCGACAGGTATGCAAAGCATACCTGAACACCGCATAAAGCGAGGTGTCGGTTTATGGCAGACGAAACAATACACTGGGCAGATGTTATAGCAGAAAATGTACTTGCACGGGGAAAAAAGCATACCGTAGCCTCAGGTATCACACCTTCTGGGCCCATCCACATTGGAAATATGAGAGAAGTGGTCACGGCAGATGCGGTTTACAGGGCGCTTTCGGACAAGGGCGCAGATGTGCGCCTGATATACATCGGGGATACTCTTGATCCACTTCGAAAAGTCTATCCTTTCCTTTCAAAAGATTACGAATCTCATGTGGGAAAGCCGCTGTCTGAAATCCCATGCCCCTGCGGAAACCATAAAAGTTATTCCGAACATTTCCTTCTCCCTTTCATCGAGGCGCTGCATTCCCTGGGCATCAAGCCGCAGGTTTACAGGGCAGATGAACTCTACAGGGAGGGGAAATACGTTGAAGCGATAAAAAAAGCCCTGCTCAACAGGGATGCCATAGCCCGAATCCTATCTGAAGTTTCAGGGCGTGAACTCGAACCGGACTGGAGCCCGTTCAATCCCATCTGCAATGAATGCGGACGCCTGAGCACGACAAAAGTGACAGGGTTCGACATTGAAAAAGAGACAATCGATTATGTCTGCAAATGCGGCTCACAGGGCACTGTGTCCATGAAAGGCGGCGGAAAACTCAACTGGCGCGTTGACTGGCCTGCACGATGGCCGATATTCGGCACCACGGTTGAGCCGTTCGGTAAAGACCATGCCACAGCAGGCGGTTCATATGATACGGGGAAGAGAATTGCCCGCGAGATATACGATTACGAGCCGCCGTACCCGATAGTGTATGAGTGGATAATGCTGAAAGGCAAAGGAGCCATGCATTCATCCACGGGTCTTGCGATATCGATAAACGAAATGCTTGAGATAGTCCCGCCTGAGGTCCTGCGCTACCTGATTATAAGGCAGAAACCCGAAAAACATATTGAATTTGACCCCGGACTTGCTTTCCTCAATCTTATTGATGAGTACGACCAGGTGGAAGGGGATAAAAGGGCGTACCAGCTTTCGAAGACCGAAGGCACAGAACCTTCGAAGATTCCTTTCAGGCACATGGTGACGGCTGTGCAGATTGCAGATGATCGGGGTTTTGATTACCTGCTTACTGTTTTGAAGCGTACGGATTACGATACCTCGGATGTGGCTGCGATAAGGCAGAGAGCGAACAATGCAAGGAACTGGCTCATGAAATATGCGCCCGAGTTTGTGAAATTTAAAGTCCAGGAGACGATTCCACCGCAGGTTAAGGGTTTCACGAAAGAGCAGAAGCTTGCGCTTGCTATACTGGCTGATGAGCTTGAGCAGGGCATGACTGGGCAGGAAATCCACGATAATATGTATAAGGTGGCTGAAGAAGCTGGACTTGACGGGAAGAAGGTTTTTGAGACTGTGTACCAGGCGCTTCTGGGGCTCAAGTCGGGGCCAAGGGCGGGGCATTTTTTGGCATCGCTTGATAAGGATTTTGTGGTGAAGAGGTTTAAAGAGGCGAGCCTGTAAAAAAGGACAATTATAGCTTGAGCGTTATTTTCTCAACACCTCAAACAGCATAAAAATCCCGATTATCAGCACCGCGGCAGCCCATATCGAAAAATCGGGAAGCGCAAAATAATTCGCTGCGCCAAGGAGGACTCCCAGAGTGCCAAGCCCGATGGTGAACTTGCTGATATTGAGCTTCCAGATAATCCGAAGAAGGTTCAACAATAGCAGAATCCCGCCTGTGCCTGCATATATGAGCGCCAATTTGTCAATTTTATACAGGCTTTCAAGAATCCAGCTTCCACCTATGAGTATGAAAAATAAAGCCCATGAGAATTTAATAAGCTTCAGGTTCAGCATATGCTTTGCAAGGAGAGCCTTTTCATCCATCACGACTTCTACTTTTACCATGTGGCTTCCCAATATGCGGCTTAAAGTTTAAACATTACCCTGTTAATCCGTATTTCAATGCATAACATTGATAAGAAGTAGATTCATTTACGGCGCTGGTGATAATATGAGTGAATGTTTCCTTTGCCATACTGCTCTTGAACCCGTTAACGATGCCGAGATAGAAGGCGTCGAACTATGCGTTGACTGCTGCGAAAGAATGGATGCAGTTGTAAGAGACTACCTGACCTCAAGTCCTGGAGGTTTGGAACTTGTTCTTGATATAGTTGCAGACGACCTCTCAAACCCTGAAAGCAAGTTGAGAGATAGCCTCAAAGATGTTATCAAAGAAGTGATGTCAGAAAAGTAAAATCTTTACATTCAGACGGTGTAGAACATCCTGCCGATAAGCATTACTATCAAAAATATTATAACTATAAGTAAGCCGATAATAATATCGTCTTTCTCAAAATTTATGTCTTTCATTTTGTAATCACCAGGACTTCTATTCTTTTTTTATGGTATATATACTCACCCAAATAAATAATAATTTTATAAAAAGTTAAAAATGAGGAGCTAATCCTTTATTCAATTCTTTTTTATACCTATTTTTGGCGATGCTGACCATATCTCTCGGGATAGAATGTTTGTTAATCGCCAGATGATTTTCAATAATCTTTAATTCATTCTGGTAAGAGGGGGCGATTAATTCCGCATATTCTAAACCGTCGCTGGTCAGGACATACTCATATCGCTGCTGCCACCTGCCCTTTTTCTCAAAATAGCGCAGGTCTTCATCCACCATTCCCATTGCCACAAGAAGCTGGATATCCTCAAAAAGCTTATCGCTGTACGGGAAACCGTAGCGGTTATGGAACCTGTAATCGAACAGGTTGCGCAGCATATCTATTTTTTCAAATTCCCTCACAAGGCGGTATATCAGGTTAATATTACGAAGCCTTGGCATAGTTATTCTTCCTTCCGCTTCCTTACTGAACAATTTGTGCGCGCTATAAAAAATTAGCAAAAGACCCTCAATGGACAGGTAGTTGTTTTGCCTGATGAATCGAAGAAGGTCAGGGGACAGGCTCTCGATACCGAGCAGGAAATCGTGCGACGCCTGGGAGAGCGTGGAATCATCCTCGTGCCTTGAAAATATGCACAGCGATATCTGGCGTGAAATCGCCCTCACAAGCCCATTAGCCAGGGCGGATTCGTCATAGAAAAATCCTTCTTCTTCCCCGAGCCTCACCCGGGTGCTTTTGGGGATTCCGCCTGCAACATCAAGGTCAATAAGCACAGGAGCGCCGTATTTTTTCGCAAAACGCTTTGCAAGCTCGTCTTCAAACATCTTCCTGGCAACGCCATTCCTGGCAATGGTTGAAAGCGCCATTCTTGTCAACGGATTGAGATTCTTGTGTGTAAAACGCGCAACAGCATTGCAGATGTATCCGTTTCGCAGGTTTAAGACCAGTTTTTTGGAATTCTCATCGCCATTTGATTCTATAAAATTCAAAAGGTCGCTGTCTATGTATGAAGTAAAGAACTTCGCCATGGTTGACCTGACATCGTTCCCCGATTTTTCATATAAGTCAAGCGCCTTCTCAAGAGCATGGAGAAGCATCACCCTTGCCCCCTGCGTTCTGGGGTTATGGATTATAGCGGAATAATGATGCGCCCTTGCAATAAGCATGGATTCAGCGGCTGTGAGCGCCATATCCTCATCGTAACTCTGTGAACCCCCAAGTATTACCCTGCCGTTGTATAGCGACATGCTTCCTATAATCTGGTCAAGGTCCACAAGCCCGAGAGAGACGCCCGTGTGGTATGAATCGCGAAGCAGGAAATCAATCCTGTCTGCGTCTATGTCGTTTGAGATTATCTGTGCAAGATAGGGTTTCAAAACCCCATCAACATCGCCAATTGCCATCTGGGCAATCTCTTCAAAGAACGGCGCGCCTGCATGCGCTGCAATTTCAGGCTTTGTATGGAATGAATTTGATATGATGTATTTTGTGAACATCTCGTGGTTCAGGAAATTCTTTCCATTGATTACGGGCTGGTATAACGGGTTTCTTTTAAGGACACTTTCTACCACATGCGAGAATGCGCAGTGCCCGACATCATGGAGAAGGGCTGCCATCCTGATTTTTACTATCTCTTCCTGCGATAGCCCCATTGCTTTTGCCATTTTATCTGCGATGAAGAGCGTCCCCACGCTGTGCTCAAAACGCGTATGGTTGGCGCCTGGAAAAGCAAGGTCGGCTAGACCTAACTGCTGGATGCGGCGAAGGCGTGCCATTTCCGGGGTGTTGATTACGAGCTGCTCAAGCTCGCTTATTTCCACACGACGGTAGATGGGGTCTATGATATAGGGCATGATAATATTAGATAAGAGCGAGGGAGTATTAAAATGAATCTGTATCATTTTCGAGTATGATGGGGATTATCTCTGATATTTTCAAGAACTATGAACGCTGTCTCTAATCCTGACCGCCCCGTGTGAGATCACTGTAAAATGCTTCTGTTCATCGGCATCTCGTTTAGCTCGAATTTAAGATATTTTATCAATAAGCATATCGATAATAGTTTTTAAATCCATACCCTGTGATGCATATACTCCTTTCTCATCATGCATGTGATGCGGAAAAGTATCGATCTCTTGATGATGCGGCACATTATCCCAGCGCGCTATCAAATCACCGTTTTCCGACTGCCATTGATATTTATACTTGAGGCGATTTGCCACATTACCTTTGATCTCAACAAATTCGATAAAATATAGAATCGACCCGTCTATCAACTCCAGCCTGCCCTTTAGATATCCGATTTCAACATCAATTTCATCAAAGTCTATGGAGAAACCTGTAACTATCGGACAGTCCCTGACAATCGTTTCAATTTGAGAGTAATACTCCCGGGATTTCATACGCTGATCCCGGATAATATATTCAATTTTTTACTCCACGTGTCTAGTCCTTTTTTTGCTGCATACCAGTCAAAAAAGTCATCCCTGTCGTCAAGCTCTCCCGATTCAAATTTTTTCATGAAAACGCCTGAATTCATCCGGTATTTTTTCTCAAATATTTTACAGGTTTCGGTATATTTGGCTTTTTTATGCTTTGCTATCCGCCCATCGAGAGCTAATGCAGAGCGGATTACGCTGCTTACTTCCTGTATGGAAAAATCCTTTTTTACGTTAACGGTTAGGGACATGATTTTTTTCACCTGGCGTTGTTATTAGATATGCGTGAATATACAAATAAATAACGATTGATAATATTACGTTGGAGGTTGGGCACATAATCCTTTCAGGGCTTGCGCTGGGCGCTCATACCCGGATTCCGGCGGGCAGGCGCTGAAGGGGAACCCATAAAATGGAAACCACGACAAAATTCATGACCGGCATCGTGTAGGTGTTAATAAGCATATCTAAACTTTTGATGCATAAAAATTTGAGTGAGGAGAGTAAGCCCCTTTATGTTTAGCGCAAGGAGCGAGTGCCCCTGTAGCGCTTATGCAGCATTCAGCTATGCGCCGTACTCGGACAGGTCTGGACTGCCCTTTTAGTCCTATTTCGGCTTGCACCCGCGTGGATTCGCCGTTCCATCCGCATGCGCATGACCTCATTCTTACAAAATCATCGCATTTCTGCGCAGCGGTATCGTTTCTGTTCCAGAGCCAGGATTCTCACCCTATACCCTTAACAGGCATCCGCGGTCCAGAAGGTGAGGGGACTTTCCTCAGCGTTGCCGCCGGAAGCCGCCCTTCCTCTCTCACATCTTATTCAGCGTGTTATGGTTTATATTTACCGCCGCAGGAGAAATCCTGAAAACTCTCCCTTATACGGTTCAGGTATCACTTCTACGCCTGTCACTCTTGCATATTCCGGTCCTTTCCTGCACCACTCTACCATTTTTTCAACCTTTCCCTCTTCCCCCTCAAAGACAACCTCGACCCTTCCATCCTGCAGGTTCCTCACCCAGCCTGAAAGACCGAGTTCATCCGCCTCATCCTTCGTGCTTGTCCGGAAGAATACCCCCTGTACCTTCCCGGAAACAAAAACATGAACCCTGGCGTTCATTTCCTAGAGTTTTAAAATAAAAAAGATGACCGGGCTATAGAAGCCCCGATCTCTGAAGCAGCATCAAATCCTCGGTATTCAGTTTCTCGCCAAGCTTGAACTGGTTATAAACCTCTTCTGCTTCCTTCTTGGCCTGCTCCCTGATGGATTCATCCTTGCTTTCCTTTGTCTTTCTCTTCAATCCGATTATTACTTTATTGAGTTCACGGATTTCTTTCTGGGTCTGGATGAATAACCTGTGCTGCTCATCCGCCGCTTCCTGGGCTTTCACAAATTCCTTGTGCGCCGTATCCGAATCCGCCCGCACAGCATCAGCTTCCTTAAAAATCACAATCATCTTATCATGATGCTGCTGCGCTGCGTCTGCATACTCTTTGACTTTATTATGATGTACTAAAGCTTCATCACGCAGGGATTGGGCTTTTTCAAGTAATGATTTTAATT
>JAPZAN010000273.1 GCA_027460605.1 Candidatus Methanoperedens sp. | reverse complement strand
CTTTGGCATCCGCCACATGGTATGCAATACCGGCGCAGCGGGGGTGCTCCCGGAATATTTTTATGGCATCATCCACGGTACTTGCATGGGTCAGCAGCAGGCGTGTGAATATGGCAATACCGCAGCCCTCCATACTTTCGTATTGCATGGAGTTCAGTTGCGTCATCATCTCAAAACCCTTCTCATTTACGCCCCCGTCCAGCCCGATCATACCCGGATACGTCAGGAAGGCGTGACCGAATCCGTTATCCGGGTCGGCTATGACCATCATCCGGTTATCCAGTTGCTCCGGCATGTTGAAATTATCTTCATTCTTGCCGAAAATCAATTTACCATCGCCGCCTGCCCATTCATCCCAGGCGCAAAAACTGCTGCACCCGCCGCCAGCCGGTCCGGTTGTGCCCGGTTGCCCCGGATTTTCCTTGCCGTCGCACTGCCAGTAATGGGGATGGCAATAGATACACCATTGGTCATAGTTGGTATTCCAGAGTAATATCTGCTCCAGGGTTACGTTCACTCCCGCAGCCTTTGCACCGTCAGCGATTCCCCTCATTTCTTCTTTAAACTCCCCCGGAAGAAACGGTTCCGCCTTTTTCTGTCCGATCCACAACATCTCTTGCGCTTTTTTAAGGTCCGAACCCGTCTGTTTGGCAACATAAGCGGCAGTAGCCAGAAGCGTCCTGTTTATCATAAGGGCTATTCTACCAGCTAAAAAATAGCCATGCTGATATCCCATATCATATGGTTTGCCTTTAATCCGCAGGATCTTTACGCCATTTTGTTCTTTAAACTGTGCTTTTTTAAGTATTTCATCTTGTCTCATACCAACCCTCATTTGAAGTTGTCATTGGGGATATATAAAGTCTTTTAGCTGGAATACATGCTATCTTTTCCCGAAAAAACTTCCTCATTCTAAATAAATGTATATATGTGGTAAAAATCAATAACAAGCGGAAGCTCAAATATTATTTGAAGGATTATGATTCAGGAAACACATCTCAAAAATTGGCAGCCAAGTACCT
>JAPZAN010000272.1 GCA_027460605.1 Candidatus Methanoperedens sp. | reverse complement strand
ATAGCCTTGGTATTGAGAAAGTGCCTGTGTACAAAAAAATCAAGGCTGGAATAATATCTACAGGCACGGAAATCCATAACGGCATGATAAAGAATACAAATGCTGTGCTAATACAGGGTTTCATGAAGGAACTGGGCTGCGATTCCACGTTTATAGGCACCGTTCCCGATGACTACAATAAAACCAAGAAAATGCTGCTGCAAGCTTGCGAAAATTACGATTTAGTATTTACTACAGGTGGCGTTTCAGTTGGTGAGCGCGATTATGTTGCAGACATAATTGCCGAAACGGGTGAAATTATATTCCACAGGGTTGCAATCCGACCGGGGAAACCAATCGCTGTGGGAATAATCAACGATACGCCCGTATTCAGCCTTCCGGGTAAGCCCACCGGAGCATTTGCAGCTCTTGAAATTGTGGTTCGCAGTTATTTCACAGAGATACCCAGAGCCACGCGCAAGCTCATGATAAATGAAGACGTGGTATTGCAGGAAAAAGGTTTTAATTATATATTGTTCGTGAAAATAGCACAAAATATAGCAAACACCATGGGGTATAAGAATTCAGATATGAACCTGTTTGAGAAGGATTACGAGACTGCGATCATTTCATCATCTCCACGCTCTACCATCGTGGACGGATATGTTGTAACAGATAGGGATATTGAAAAAGGTGAACAAGTGAAGGTATATCTTTTCAATTGAGGTGAATATGGATAAAAAAACCGTAAACCTTGCAATAGAGCTTCACGGTCATCTGGCGCCTGGTATTGCCCTTGGATTAAGGATGAGTGAACTTGCACTTTCCCGGTTGAACGCCAAAAAGGGAGATAAGCATCTTATCGGGATATCCGAAACTGCACGCTGCCTTGCAGATGCCATGCAAGCCGCAACAGGCTGCACTCTCGGGCATGGAAATGCCTGTGTTGAAGACTACGGGAAGCTTGCCATTACCATAGGGGATGTGAGAACAAAAAAAGGCGTGCGTGTGGCGCTAAAGGATGCGCAACTGCTTACTCTGGATAGTTCGTATTTTTTAATCCAGAATGTTGAGATTAAAAAGAACCAAAGTTTCGAGAAATCCGACATAGTCAGATGCACTAAATGCAATGAATTAATCCCGCAAAGCCTGTTAATAACGGGAAAAGATTATTGTAAAGCATGCGGCGACCGGTCATACTATGAATTATAAGAAGCAATTATTTTAAAAAATTCACTTAATAATCCTTATGTTTCAGATATCTATGTGTGTAAAATGTGCTTTTCTTCACACTTTATTATAAATCTATGTGAATCCCGTTGCCATGTATCTAGGAGAAAAACGATATAAAAACCTAGTGCGCGAGAAAACTGAGGGATTATTTATGAAAAAACAATTAGTGGTTATGTTTTTCCTGATCATTGCCGTTATTGCGGCAGGATGCATAGGAGACACCACAAAAACGATAAAACAGCAAACAGAACTATCCGGTGTTCTGAAGCTTGACGGGTCAACAACCGTCTATCCGATAGCAAAAACAGCAGCGGAAGAGTTTATGAAACTCCACCCGGCAGTTACTATCGATGTACAGCAAAGCTCCACGGGTGAAGGGCTTGTGAAATTCCTGGCAGGCGAGACAGACATCTCGGATGCAACACGAGCGCCTAAGGATCAGGAGTATGCAGATGCAAAGAAAAAGGGCATGGGACTTCATATGACCATTATATCAAATGATGCCGTTGGTATAATCGTGCATCCGAGCAACCCAATTTCTGACCTGACAACAGCGCAGTTAAAAGCCATCTACTTTGATGGGACAATAACCGACTGGAGTCAGCTCACAAACGGTACAAAGAAGGGTAAAATAAAAATATACAATACAGACCCTAAAATATCCGGAACTGCCGAGCTATTTAATACTAAAATCGCGGGTAATGCGGAGAAGCCCTACGTCAACGGGACGACAATTATACATCCGACCCCCAAGATGATACCCACAATAAGGGACGACCCTGATGGTATCGCCTACACACCGGTGAACTGGATAAATAGCGACGTCAAGACCGTGAAGGTTAACGGCGTAACACCAACACAGAAAACAATCCTTGATACATCATACCTGCTGTCAAGAAAGATGTATATGATAACCGACGGGGCGCCCACAGGGCTTAAGAGAGAATTCATAAACTTCATTCTAAGCGAACAGGGGCAGAAGATTGTTGAAAAAGAAGGATTCATTCCTGTGACGTGAGGCGATAGATATGAAAATAATGTATAAACTAATGAGCGGGTTCGTACTGCTTGTCCTGATATTCTCAATAGCAGGAGCCGTGGTAATTTCAAACCTGAACGTAATAGAAACTGTGAATACACAGGTCGGCAGCGACTTCGCAATAAACCAATATGCAACCAATTATGAGAGAGGTGCCGGAAAAGTCCAGGTTGGCACATACCTTTACTCCCAGGACAGCCAGGCAATGGGAAAGCAACTGATAGAGGAAGGAAAAGATGCCATGGCACAGAACAGGGAGAACCTGAAGAATATCCTGAAAGACGAAGCCGCAATAAAGGAGCTTGGCGAGATAGAGAGAGTTGAAGGTCTTGCAATGGCGGCATCAGACCAGGTGGTTGCAAGGGTAAACAATCCGGACAAAGATGCCGGCAAGCAGGATAAACAGCTTAAACAGGACCTCCACTTCCTTGAAGCAAGAGTGGATGCATTGAACCTCAAGCTCGGGACATTTGTGGACAAGACCCAGGAAGAGACAGCGTCATCTCTAAAGACGGCTGAGGAAAGCGGACTCAGGACGATTAATATAACGCTTTATGCAATAGCAATATCGTTATTGATTGCTCTTGTCGTCTCATTCGCAGCAGCCAAAAAGATTACCGACCCCGTGAAACAACTTACCAATGTTGCTAACAGGGTGAGTAAAGGAGAAATCACCGAGAAGGTCGAAATTTCCTCTTCGGACGAGATTGGAGACCTGGCAGAATCCTTCAAGCGCATGATAAATGCCTTTAAGGTGATGGAAGCAATGAGCAAAGAAGAAAGTGCTCCAAAAGAGTGATCAAGAATGGCAATAAGTGATCAGGTCATTAAGATACTGGCTGAGGATATGGGTCCGTCAGCCCTTCCTTTCCTGGAGAGACAATGCAAGTTCCATCTCAATAAAGAGCCTGCAGTACTCACGAATTCGGATATTGAGGAACTGGCAAAATGGGTTCAAATAAGCTCAAAGTTAACACTGGGCGACGATATCGCGAATAAGTTAAAGACAAAGGTCCTGGCTCTTAAATAAAGCAAATTGATTCAAATGTTCTCCCGCAGATAAAGTTGCGGGAGAACCTATTTTTTAAGGTATATTTAATAGTTCATTATTTCCCACAGCAAGTTGAATTTTTGCTTTTAGAAGAACTGCAAGTAGATTCTTTCCTTGATGCCTTTTCATCAGTTGATGCACTATTTTTAATATGCTCTGCCGCTACAGCCTCAGCCACAGTACGGGCACATTCCCTGAGTTCTTCCTCTGATACCTCATCTATCCCGAAAGGGAGAGAAGTTTCATAGAGCGTATCTGCCTGGACTATTTCAGGGCAAAGGTTGGGCAATACGCCTTTCATCATCCTTGAAGAGCAGGATATAAAGCATCCTTCGATGGCAATCGTTTTGTTCGCCTTCCTGACAAGGTTTCTTTGCCCGGTATCCTTTGTGAAGGCGCCGCCGAGGCAGATGCGTACTGTGTTTTCGCGGGCAAGCCGGTGGGCTACGAGGTTTGCTGCTATTCTTGCAACCTCGCCTTTTGCGCATGCTCCCTCGCATGCCATAACTGCTATCTTGGGCGGGTTTGTGGAGTGCTTCTCTGCGTATTCTTCACATGCGGGACAGGTTTTTTCTACTTTTTCGATATTGATTGTTTCGTAATTCATATCTCATACCTCTCTTAGCGCTATTTCAGGTTTCAAGTCATATAAACCATAAAACTGATTATCAAGATAAATTGAAATCGGGAAAATATTTATCCTCCAAAGACTCTCTGTTTTACATGCAAACAAGAAGGTGCTGCCCGGCTGATTGTGCGATTAAAAGTGATTGGGAAACTGAACTTCAATCGGAAAAGGATTTGTTGGAATCAAATAAATTTCATGAAACAAACACAATATTAAAACTTCTGGGTAATCCGTCAAGATTAAAAATAACTCTAATGCTTTTAAACAGGGACCACTGTGTTTGTGAAATAATTTACATTTTAAATGAAAAACAAAATCTGGTTTCATCTAATCTGGGTATATTAAAACGATTCAAAATAATAGACTCCTACTATCGTTCCAAGCATAAATATTATAAACTGAATGATAATGCAGTTAACATAATCAGATTGATTAAGGAAAATTTGATTGGTAAATAATATTTGCTTTTCATGATTCAGTTTTTCTTGATATCGGTGGTATATCCTTATACATTTAACTGACAGATTAAATTGCTGCAATATTGAATTCAAACTCCAGATTTAATGTAGAAAATGTTTGTCAAACGAATCGAACAGGTGCTTCCCTGCCTTTCAGACCCATGGAAACTCCGGATTATCGCTTATCTGGATAGCCCTCCTGACCTGAAAGAGCTTGCAGAAACACTGGGTGCACGTTATTCCGAAAGCCTTGGCGTCGTATTAGTACGCCTTGGGAGGCGCGAGGTCAATTTTTTTGCGAGCGGCAAAGTTACTATCAGAGAAGTTAATGATATAGAAGAGGGAAAGAAACTTGTCAATTCCATACTTGCCATGGCAGCCCAAAAGCTGATACTTAAAGAATTATAACTAAGTAAAATAACTTATATGCAGGAAATATGAAGAATAAATGTCTATGCAAATCCAAACCAACGGAATTATGCTGCCCTGGCGATGAAAAACTTCGAAAAGATTGGCTTTTGAAACTGGAAAAAGAGCATAAATATTTAAAAAATACCTCAAAGGAAATCGCCAGGAAACTGAGAATTATTTCGAATTCCAATAGGGTGGA
>JAPZAN010000271.1 GCA_027460605.1 Candidatus Methanoperedens sp. | reverse complement strand
AGAAACCCACGACATTACCACTTCGCATTCCTGTCCAGGATGCTTACACCATATCAGGTATCGGAACAGTTCCGGTAGGTAGAGTTGAGACCGGAGTAATGAAGCCAGGTGATAAAATAATATTCATGCCGGCAAAAGCTGTTGGTGAAGTAAAATCAATTGAAATGCATCACCAGGAGATCAAGGAAGCGGTACCTGGCGATAACATAGGATGGAACGTTAGAGGTGTTGAGAAGAAAGATATCAGGCGCGGAGACGTCTGCGGGCATGTTAGCAAACCGCCAACAGTTGCGGAAGAATTCACTGCACAAATTGTAGTACTGCAGCACCCGTCAGCAATTACCATTGGTTATACGCCCGTCCTGCACTGCCATACAGCACAGGTTGCAGGCACGATTACAGCGATATTAAAGAAACTTGATCCAAAGACCGGCCAGACGGCTGCAGAAAATCCCGACTTCATAAAAGCCGGAGATGCCGCAATTGTGACGATCAAACCGGCAAAACCATTGTGTATCGAAAAAGTGAAAGATATTCCTCAGCTCGGTCGCTTTGCGACTGTTACACTTGACGGGATATGTTCCCAGGTAAAAGACATAGCAATAAAAACCGGAGTAAATATCTCCGGTCCGGTTCCCCTTCCAACCAAGAAACTGGTGGTTCCGTGCAGGAAAAGCCCGGATGGCGAGGGGAGCGCGACATGGGACCACTGGGAGATGAGAGTGCACAAGAGACTCATCGACCTTGATGCTGATGAACGGGCTTTGCGCCAGTTAATGCGCATACAGGTGCCAAAGGATATCAGTATCGAAATAGTCCTGACGACTTAAAAATGGTTATTTTTTAACCATTTTCAATTTTTTATTTTTTAACGCATAGGAATTTATAAACGCATTTTCTTATCCTGCTATTGAATAGATAAGTTGATTTCATATATTTTATTGGATTATCAATCCCGGTCAGATAATTAACCACGGAGGACACAGAGAGCACAGAGAATTGTTTATTTTTTCTCTGTGTCCTCTGTGCTCTCTGTGGTTTTTTGACATTCATAAAGCGACACCTCGCTTTATGCGGTCTAGGGGTATGTCGCACATACCCCTTCGTTTGATAAACCTTTCTTAAAGGTTTGTTTTAATATTATTGAACGCTTAATTAAAGTTGTGAAAAGCGAGAAGGTAACCATAGACTATATCACAGGCATCGGGATATTTCTACTGGCTGTTATTTTTGTATTCCAGTTCGTTTACGGTTTATTCATACCTTTTCAGTCGGGCTCGGATAAGGCGACGCTTGCCGCGGACAGGGCAGGAACCGTACTTGTTGAACGTATGCTTCATGCAGATAAAGCAAGTGAGTTAAATGTCATAGACCAGGGCAAATTATATTATTTCAATAATTCGAGATTGAATTATTACAACCCGACTAACTATAATGCCGCGCTTCGGGAAATCGGGCTGTTCAGCAATGAATCCGTTTTTGATTCAGTGAGGGTCTGGTAATGTTCGATGATAAAGCCCAGATGCATACCCTGGAGGGCGTGGCTGCTGCTACAATAATGCTTCTTGTCATAGTATATGCCATAGACGCGACCTCGATGACGCCGCTTACTTCTTCAACCGCAAACGTGCATGTGGAAACCGAGCTTCAGGTGCTCGGGCAGGATATTCTGGGGGCGCTGGATTATGCCGAGCCGGGATATAATTCAAAACTTAAGAATGATGTTTTGGGATGGAACGGCACAGAATATACCTGGAACGGTAACAATTATTCAGATAAGGTTAATGCCAGCAATACTCTTGATAATAATATTACCAAGATTTTGAATTCAACTCTAATCACGCAGGGCATTGCCCATAATGTGGAGCTGACCTTTCTTGCGAACAATGGAACTACTTATGTCACCCAGAGAATGATATATAATGGGAACCCTTCAGAAAACGCTGTGATAGTGTCAAGGAAAATCGCATTACATAGCAGTGATAATCCAAATAAGAATAATACTCTATTAACTGATATCAGTCCTTCAACCGACCTATACAATATCGTTGATGTAAAACTTATTTTATGGAGAATGTGATGGGAATAATAAAAAACGAGTCCGCCCAGTTTATGCTGCTTGCAGGTTTCATTATTGCTATCGGACTTGTAATAACCACGGTAATGCTCAATAATATCATATTCGAAAGCAATATGGCTGGGGAAGCGGGTGGAGACCCCATAAAATATGATATAGTGAACCTGATGCGTATCAGCGGGGATGAAATGAAAATCGCGTATAGAAATGCAACCAATGTCAGCGGAGTCAGTAAAGGTAACATGATTACCAATTTCAACAATCAAATGCAAAAGTTCAGCGAGAACCTCTCTAAGATTTATGCGCTGCACGGCGAAGGTGTGAACGTAAGCTGGGATGTGAACAATTGGAATAACAGCCTTTATGCGAATTTCACAGAGAACGGGACTGCAAATGGTGCAACGAACTGGACTGTAATTGAAAATGTGAAAGACTCGAATATAATGGTAAATATATCTGATATCAATGGCGCATTTAATATTACATTGGTAAATTCAACGACAAGCTGGATAAATTTTACAACCAAAAACACTTATAGTTTTAGTAATTCCAGTATTGTCGGATCTCCGTATTCAATTGTTTTTATAAACGGCTCAAATGCCGCGGGTAGTTTCATTATCACAGGTCATACAAGCAACGGTGCAAGTTTCAACCGCTCCCGTGACTATCTCCTTAACACCACAATAATTCTTTCCACCAGCAATAAACGAGCAAATATCACGATTCCTGTTTCAGTGCCGTGGTGAACCTATGAATCCAAAAAGTCTCCTGAAAAATGAGGATGCTGTATCCATCACGATAGGTTTTATTCTCATGTTATCAATCACAGTGCTGGTTTTCTCTGCAACCATTCTTTCTTTTTATACACTCACGCAGCACTCCCAGCAAGCGGCAATGAGGGAAAGTTTTGATATACTGGGAAGCGGATTTGCTGCAAGAGTAAACTCCATGGATACCCTCGTAAATATAACCAAATCAAACGGGGGCGCTGTGAACAAACTGGAATACGATTTTTCAATTCCCGCTTCCATTGCAAACGAGGAATATGGCATCAATATAACCAGGGAAAGGATATTTCTGGATGCGGAAAATGATGCAAAAGCCTGGATACCTTTCAATTCTTCCTATAACATAACTGAGCAGATATACAGCAATGCGCAGGACTATACACTGAGCTATGATAACAAAACAAATTCAATGATAATAGAACAGCAATGAAATCCATTAAACTTCTTTCCTCGGAAGATGCAGTCTCTGAAGTAGTGGACTTTGTAACCATCCTCGGGTTACTGGTATTATCCATCGGGATTATAGGGGTGGCAGGATATCCAATCGTGAAGAATGCCCAGGAGGCAAACCACATAGAAAATACCAAGCAGAGTTTTATTGTACTGGCGAACAATGTCAATAAAGTTGTGATTGGACAGGCGCCTTCACAGAGCGTTGAGCTAAAGATGTACGGCGGGTCGCTGAGCGTTACGGGAAATAGTTCGATCAAAATTAATGCAACAAATTCAACGAACCAAAACATCACTCTGGTTGACCGGCAGATGCGAAGTATTGAAAGTACGGTGGGAGAAACTTATGTCGCTTATGAAGGCACCGGCGTATGGGCAAAGTATCCGAACGGGAATACGATACTTGTTTCAAAGCCGCTTATTACCAACCAGAGCAATGTGCTCGTGATTCCTATCGTAACCATAGGAGGGATTGCATCAGCAGGCGGCAGCGGCATGAGCAGGGTTACGGCTAAAGGTGTGCCGGGTGTTGTTTTCTATAAAAATGTAAGCAATATCACCGTAACAATCAACAACAGCACTTACTCAAATGGATGGAAGAAATATTTCAATAATGTGATGGCATGGAGTTTCTGTATATCGGGTGATTGCACCGCAAGACTTGATACGAATAATATAGATGTATATATATTGAACATCCAATTGGATACAGAGGTTGAATGAAACTATTTAATTCAGAGAAAGCGGAAGCAGAACTTGTAGGTCATATCCTTATCCTGTTCATCACTATTCTTGGAGTTGGCATGATAACCCTGTACGGCGTGCCAGCGATTTACAGTCTTGAGGATATGGCAAATTCCAAGAATTCGGAGCAGGCATTTACTGTCCTTGACTCACGGGCGAGCAGGGTAACGCTGGGTGAGTCGCCGCTTCAGGTAACGAATATTAATCTCGGAGGGGGCACGGTGACGGTTGAGCCGAACAGCACAAGAAATCCGAGTTTCATGGTCGTAAATATCAATAATACTCCAATCACCGTGCCAATGGGAAGGGTAAAATATACTCTTGGGGACAGGATAGTCGCTTACGAAGGCGGCGGGGTATGGGCGCAATATCCGGGCGGGGGAACTGTTATGCTTTCTCCACCTGAAATACATTATAACGGCTGGACATTAACACTTCCTGTAATTAATGTTAGCGGCAATGCGTCTGTCGGGGGAAAGGGGACTGCGGTAATTTCTTTCAAGAAAGTGGCAACAATAATACAGTATCCAAATGCAAGTATCGCAGGGAGGATGAATCCGGTAAACGGCAGTAATACTGGAAAGGTTAATGTGAATATTACAAGTGATTATTATAAGGCATGGGCTGACTATGCGAGAACGCTCAGTTATACAAATGTCTCAGTCAATGATAAGAATAAGACTGCTATTATCGAGCTTGAAGTGATTTCCCCTATGGGGACTTTTGTTTCCTTACCCGGCACGATAACCATGAGGGATATTAATATGAGCAATCCGACACCTTTAATTAATTTTTATTTTAATATTTCCTTTGGCTCAGGTGAAGGTGATAGAAAATGGGAGATTGAGGCAACAAATGGAAACCAAAAACTCGAAATAAAAATTGATAAAGACCATTCTGACACTTATATCATAATCGAGTATGATAATGGATCTCAAGAAGAGAAATGGAATCATAAATTATTTGATGGTAATCCACCATCCACAATAAATATTGATCTCCTAAATCCCAACATGAATCTTACATACCAAGGCGATGTAACTTCATGTACATGGTCACAAAATTGCAATACAGGAAGTACTAATTATAGTATCAATGATATAATACAGCATTACATCGTGCTTATGGGTTCGGATATTACCTTTGACACTACAGAAAGTGAAAAATTAAATAGGCCCTCATCGTCATATACACTGTATTACGACCCCGGTCCCGGCGCCCTCACCTACCTGCACATCACAGAGAACAGGGCTGATGTGGGGATAAGTTAAGGCGCAAAAACGAGCCGTCACGGCTTCCAGACTTTCAGGAAATCGACCCTATCGAAATCCACATCATTTGTGGCAATATTTTTTATTCCATAGACTTCACATGAAGCTACATGAATTGCATCTGAAAATAAAAGATTATACTTTTGTGAC
>JAPZAN010000270.1 GCA_027460605.1 Candidatus Methanoperedens sp. | reverse complement strand
CTTACTGGCCTTCCATGAATGGGCTCTTGACACCTGTCAAGACTGCCATTACACGTACTCTGCCTGTGAGCTGGTCATCGACTTTTGCTCCCCAGATAACTCTCTTTAGTCAAGGTTGATCAAGCTTGGCTGGGTGATTGTTTCGGTAATGTTCTTGACGAACGCGCCAACCAGGGCATTTGCAACAGCAAGCGCCTCTTTCAGCGGGAGATTGCCGGCTACTTCTCTTAACTTTGAGTTATCGATAACGATTGTCGAGTCGCAACTCTCTGAAAGAGCCTTTATGGCCTCTCTTGCTTTTTCTCTCCTGAACTGCTCAATCTTGAATGGAATCGTGACGCAGGCAATAGTAAGCGAGCCGATGCCTCTTGTAACTTCCGCTACAACAGGTATTGCTCCCGTACCAGTTCCTCCGCCTAACCCGGCTACAAGGAAAACGAGGTTTGTTCCCTCTAATTCAGCTTTTATCTCTGCAAGATTTTCTTTGGTTGCCTGGGCACCCATTTCTGGATATCCACCGCACCCATGCCCCTTGCATAATTTCTCACCGAGTAATATCAGCTTATCAGCCTTACTCATTGTACTCAGGTGATTCACATCAGTATTAGCCGCGATTATCCTTCCGCCTGCCATTCCTTTTTCTGCTATCCAAGTCGTAATATTGCATCCTGCACCACCAAGCCCGACTACGGCCACAGATGGTTTTGCCATTTTTACAAGCTCTGCTAACTTTTCATTAACCATATAATAGCCTCCTTTGACTAAAATTGTGGCTACTATATTTACATCTTTTAAGTATATAGATATTATTGATAAGAAGGTGTGTAAAGAATAATCATGAACTTTTTTATTTCGGTTTAGGAGGCCAATTTTTCTCCATCCACCCGGGAATGCGTCCCGAGTCCGGTGGGCCTATCATCACACGAAGTCCTGTCACATCTTCCACATCGCCCTGCAGCCTTGCTGCAAGACCGGGCAAAATAAGTGTGCCATGGGATGTCTTATCCTTGAAATCAAAATTCGCTTTCTGGAAAGTATCTTTTATCTTGGCTGCCGTAAGCTGTCCGCCTGCAACTGCCGCTTCCACTCCTATCCCGTCGGTATCCACTGCCGCAAGATAGCAATTTATCTTATTGGATGAAAGGTCACTTTCCACCGTATAATATGTTAGAGCGAAATTGGTTGTGACTATCACAGGTGAATCTTTTGTTGGAGAACCTACCTCGTTCACCCCCGGCGCTACTTTCACCGGGGTTCGCGGGTCGGTATAAATGGTATCACGAATGTGCACTTCAGGAAGCATCGCATACGGTTCAAGGCTGTGAAGAATCATTATATCTCCGTACCTCACAGTGAAAACCGAAGATAGCACCGTTTCCCAGTAGGAAGCGGTGACTGCATCCTTATAGACAAGCCATGCATTGAGCGGAACTGCCATAATCGGATACGCTATATCCTTTTGCCCTTCTTTTATCCCTGCACGCCGAAGCATTATGAATCTCTCAAACGTTTCTTTAAGCTTCTTTCCCTGGGGATATGTGCCCGGGTCAAGCACAAGGTCTTTTATACCCATTTCCCTGAACGTGAGAGCAAGGGATTTTAGCTTATCAAGGTCTGGTGAAAACAATACAACCGGCACTTTATAATTCAAAGCCAGTTCTGCAACTTCGCCCCAGTTCTTTTCCGTTGCCGCGTATATCAGGGGATTTTTATCTTTGACAACTTCAAGCGCAGCTTTTAACGCAGCAGGGTCAAATGAACAGAGTATCAGGGGAAGTTTTGTGGTTTCGCTTGCTTTCTTTACAGCGCCGGCGAATTTCAGGGCATCGCCTGAAACGCACCGCACTGCTACCATGTCCACTCTCAGGAATTTCCCGACATAGAATTTCCGAAAGTTCGTAATCTTATTTATCCTCTCTACGAGTTCTGCTTCAGGCATCGTGTCCCATACGTCATAGGCAAACGCAGTAGGGTCGAAAAAGGTCAATTGGTGTCGATAAAGAACATCGTCCCCGCCTATTCTCCTTGCATGCTCCCCTGTACCTATCGTGATTTCCCTGATTTCCGGCGCAAGGAGCGTCTGCAATTCTGTATATTTTTTCTTGTACTCGTCTTTAAGTATGGGCGGGCAGTCATCGAGCTTTTTTGACCTGTCAATGAGATGGGCTGCAAAAGCCATGCACGTTGCATCCCCGCATTCTGCGCAGTTTATCTGGGGCAGGTACTTATAGACCTGAAGCGGGCTGTTCAATTTCATTATATCACCGCCGCTACCCAGTTATCGATATTCACCGGTTCGCTTTCCTTTCCGCCGTAAAGCGTCTGTGTTATCTCCTTTAGCACCTGGACAGCGGTTGGGTGCATCATCATGAAAAGGTCATTCCCTGCAAGCGATAATGTCAGTCCCGTGATAATCTCCCATATCGGGCCCCTGTACTCGCGCGGTCCCCAATCCGAATCTTCCTTTAGCGGCGAGGAAACCATCCAGGCTTCGCGCGCCCCCCATGCATTGGTGGTGCCGCTGGACATCGGGAAATTGAGTTCCATATCCCCAGACAATCCTGCCAGTCTTATTCTTTCCATATTCGTGTAAGCGTAATCAAGCCCGTATCCCAGGGCTGCTGTGGTCGGGTCCATAATGATATTTTCGCGGGCTACACCGCACTGTTTCATAAGTTTGCGGTTCAATTCTTTTTGCGCATTAATCTCAAGCTGCGTCCACGAAAGCACAACGTGATTATGTTTCTTGGCGGCTTCCGCAATGCGTGCATAATCAAGGTTCAGGCTGGCTGAGGCGAGTAGGCACCGCTCGCCCTCGGCGACTTCTGCGGCTTTCTCCAGCACCGCAGGGTCTTTTTCCGGATTTCCCGAGCCGCCGATGACAATGGGCACATCAACAGCCTGTAGGACTTCTTCCACCGTTTTTGCAGCCTCGGCAGGTGAAGTGTCCTTGATATTCGGGTCTGTGCTTATGAGATGAATCGTAACCATATCAGCCCCGAAGTCGCGGACTACTTTCTTTGCCCATTCTGCGGGGCTGTTGATGACATCCTCGTAGTTTGATTTGACCGCTTTTGCCATATTTATGGGCATATCAAAAACGTCCATGGTTATGTGATTGCGGTGAGGCATCGGGCCATCAAAATAATACGGAAGGGCTGTCTCCCCGCCGAGCGTTATTGTGCTTTTTCTCGTTCCGCCATCGGATGAAGTTGCCCCGAGCACGACCTCCTGTATCGGGGTTTTCCATTCCTCAATTTTGCCCACGCTGAATCTGGATTCAATCAACTTGCTAAGCCTTGCAGGCTTTGCAGGTGCCGCGCCGAGCATCTGGTCAACGGGATAACCCAGAATCCTGGAAATATTCATCAAGTGAAGAGCAAGCTGGGCTGTCTCATGTCCCAGTGCATAAGCCATCTGCGGGTTCATTCCAAGTTGTCCAAGGTCTATCTCCACATCACCTTCTATCTTTACACCTTCAAGTGCCTGGACATCAATGCCCCCGAACAGGCTTCCAAGCTCCGAGAGTTTAATCTTTTTCGTCATTATTACATCCCATTTAGCACTATTAATCGTCCAAGATAGGACTTGCTACATATATATTTTTATATTCGGGATTTGTATGGATTTTGGGGCATAAGGAACTAAGTGCACTTTCACAGTCCGATAACTAATAATATGACATGCACTTTTTTATCCAGCATGATAGCAGGTGAGATATATGCACTGGCTGCCGCTTTCTGCTGGTCAATAGCAGCCGTGTTCTATAAAAAAGGCATAGGCATAGGGGCGGTTCCCGCGGTGTTGATTCGCACTTTTTTCGCCATGCTTTTTCTGTTGGTACTTTTTTTGATAATAAGAGGCGGGCAGTTCTCCTTCGCGTTTGGTGGTTTTTTATTCCTGAACCTCGGAGGGCTGCTAAGGCTTATTCTCGGGGGAGCTGCATATATGAAAGGATTTCACTTTCCCGCTGATTACCATTCTCTTAAGCGCCCTGCTTCTGGATGAAAAAATAAGCGGAAAGGTGATTGCCGGTACAATATTGATAATCACCGGGATATGGATATTGAGCAGGGGAAGGAATTCGGGAAGTGAGAGAAATATCAAGTTTGGCGTTTCTATGGCAGCACTTGCGGCTTTCTTATATGCCTTTTCCATCGTGGCAACAAAGACCGGCTTGAAGGATGTGGATGCATTCCAGTCTGCGCTTATCAGCATGCCCATACCCCTTGCACTGTTGTACATCGCCTATTCCATGAATAACCATCCGAAAGCGATTTTCAAGTTCAGGAAAGAAGCCTACATATTGCTCGGGCTTGGCGGGATAGCAGGCATGGGTTTTGGAAGTTACTTTTTCTTCATGAGCATAAAATCAATAGGCGCAGCAAAAGCCACAAGTCTTGGGGCACTAACGCCATTTCTCTCAAGTATTCTTGCGCTTTTCATGTTAAAAGAAAAGATTAACCGCACTCTGATACTGGGAACGAGCGCAACAATCGCGGGGATATGGATAATTTTATAGATTAAATAAGGCGCCGAGGGGGAGATTTGAACTCCCGCTGTGCGTAGCACAACCGGTTTTCAAGACCGGCGCCGTAGGCCGCTGGGCTACCTCGGCTTGGTAGTTCGTGCGAAATGGCTTGCATTGCTTATTAATATTGCCTATATCGAAACATTTAAACTCAATTAATAATTATTGATTCAATCCTGACAAAAGAACAGAGGTAATAAAATGACAAACTTGTTAATGGTCCTTTCAAAAGACCCATACACCACAGAAACGCCCGACCTTGTACTGGATATCGGGCTTGATGCAAAAGAAAAAGGAAACGATGTCACGTTATATCTTATTGAAGACGGCGTGACCGCAGCGAGAAAATCGGAATTCGGGAACAAACTTGCAGCCGCGAATAAAAAAGGCATAAAGATATACGCCGACGATAAAGCGGTCCTTTCAAGGTCGCTTACAAATAAACTGACAGGCTCGGTAGAGATAAAAGAAATAGGCACACTGCTTGATTTCATCATGGATTATGACAGAGTCGTGTGGTTTTAGGTGATAATATGACAAAGCAACTTACAATCGTATC
>JAPZAN010000269.1 GCA_027460605.1 Candidatus Methanoperedens sp. | reverse complement strand
TGGCGCTGCAAAATCAATCCGGTGTCAAGCAATTTCTGCAAATGGAAAAGTAAATTACCGCCGCGAAGCCCCGTGAGTTCCGAAAACGCAGAGAAGGTCTTCGCCTCTATGGATACTGCTTTTAAGATTTGGAGTCTCTGCATATTGGACAGCGGCTCAAGTATTTCATTAACTATAGATTCTTCGGGAATTGACGAGATGTCCTTTTTCTTTTCTTCGGTTGTGTTATAAATTCGCAGGGAGCGCATCAAAAGAATTTGTTTTCCGAAGAGGTTTGATACTTCTGAAAAGCACTTTTCACACTGCTTTTTCGGGGCGCCATTTTTCATTTCCTGCAATTCAAGCTGGTTTTTTGAAATAGTGCTTTCGCCCACATTGTTGCGCTTTATCAGGCTTGCGTTCTTTTGGAGGAATCCGGTGAAAGTTGATTTGCAGGTATCATGCATCTGGCAATTTTTCACCATGTTATTTCCAAGACCGTCCTCGATGTTTTCCATAACGTGTCCTATAATTACATTTGAAAAATTATTATGCAATCCTTGACGAATTGACTCGTTGCTATTCAATTTTGTAAGCTCTAAGTACCGCTTCAAGTCGGTATGCATATCTGACAGTTTTGATTTTATTTCATTAATTTCCTTCTGCAAATCTTTTTTTTCTTTCATAATCGATATGATATTTCGTCTTATCAGGCAAAAAGGTTTCTATTATGAACTTAAAGGTCATTTTTGTATATTAAAATGTATTTAGTATATTTTTATGACGATTAGGTATATATTAATAACTAATTATTGTATGATATTGAGGTGAAATAAATGCCTGTATGGAAATATACAAACAAACAAGTTAAAAAAGAAGATGCTGAGAAGTCGTTGGACACTGTAAAAAGTGCGTGTTTCCACTGCGAAACACACAACAATGGCTGCCCTATTTCTAATGCAGCCGGCGAGATAAAAGCAATGACGGAGGTGAAAGAATGAGTGTCAGGGATGAAATACATGCCCAGATTACGGGAGCGCTCAAAGGTGCAAAGTTCCCG
>JAPZAN010000268.1 GCA_027460605.1 Candidatus Methanoperedens sp. | reverse complement strand
TAGGAACAAAACTTGCAAAAGTCGGGAACGAGTTCATTTATAAAGGCGGCGCAAAAGAATGCGAGCCATGTAAACTTAATAAAACGTGTCTTAGCCTCAATCCCGGAAGTAAATACAGGATAACCGGTATTCGAACCGGAGGAAAACTTGAGTGTTTTGTGCATGATTCCGGGGTTTGTGCCGTAGAGGTCATCGAGGCGCCGATAATGATGGCTATCGAATCCAGAAAAGCGATAAAAGGCTCAAAAATAGTGTATGACCCCGTCTCGTGCAATCTTTCATCCTGCGAAAATTTCAGGTTATGCCGCCCTTCAGGGATAAGGCCGGGTGATAAATTCACAATCATGAACGTGGAGAGCGACATAAGTGAACCTTGCAGGAAAGGTCTTTCATTGAAAGTAGTGGAGGTTAAAAGATAGTATGCTACAAAATATCAACCAGGATACATGCATGGATTGCGGGGTACCCCTCGCAGGTAAAAAGAGATATCCCGTATATTCACCGAGGCTTGCGGTCATTGGATACAGGTGCGAAGCATGTAATGAGAAAAGTAAATCCCCGGAAGCAAAGAAACGCGAGGAAGAAATCAGTAAACTCACAAAAGAAGTGCCCAAACTTGAAAACCCGAACATGGATATCAGGAAGTCACTGAATAAATAATGCGTTTTGGTAAATTATATAACATGATGGTTCATATAAACAAAAAAAATGATTAAGAAATGCTCAAGTCACGGATTCTTTAGAGGAGAAGCATGCAGTTGCGGCGACGCAGGGACTATCATACTTACTGATGAGCAGACCGAGCGGCTTGGCAGGTTTATCTCCGGGGCGTTGCGGCATTTCCCGGATGATCTCGGGCTGGCGATGAACCAGCACGGATGGGTGGATGTGGATGTCCTTATTGATGCCATGAGGACGAGATACAAGTGGTCAAACAAGGAAAAACTTTTTTCGATAATCGAATCAGATGAGAAAGGCAGGTACGAGCTAAAGGGCAATAAAATCAGGGCGCGATATGGTCATTCGGTTGATGTAGATCTTGATTATCCAGAAAATACGCTGCCCCGGCTTTACTATGGGGCAAGCCGCGAGGAAGTTGACATCCTGCTTGAAAAAGGGATAAAACCCATGAAACAACGGTATGTGCACCTGAGCACCTCCATAGAGAAAGCAAACGAAGTGGCAAAGATACATACTGATGACCCGGTATTGCTGGTAATAAATGCGGAACTGGCCCGGAACGACGGAGTGACCATGCTTTCGGCTACCGAAAATATCGTTCTTTCCGAGGAGATTCCACCGCAGTATCTGGGTTTATTGCAGGATTAGTCTATTTGTAATTTATTTGAGGATGCCAATTAATGGAGAGAAATTTATAAATAAACATGAAAAAAAACATACTAAGAGAATCAATTATGAAAGAGGTAGAAGATTAGATAAATATAAAATATTTCTCGAACGGATATCCAATAATAAAGAAAAAATTAGTATATTTTTGATAGTCTTTGTATCTTTATTTTACACCAGAACTCTTCTTTTATCGTCCAATGATTTTATTCCTAGTGGTTTAGACTTTGATTCGAATCTTTCACCGATCGCGTATATGCTGAATAGTAATTTCTCTCTTTGGAATGATTCATGGATGTTAGGATTTCCGGATTACGCAGGACCGTTAAATAATATTTTTTATCCTATATCAACGCTTACTTTTTTTTTATTTGGAATTGTTTTAGGCTTGAAAATATTGATTTTTATCCACGTGTTATTAAGTGGAGTAGGGTTCTACTTTTTCTCTCAAAATTTGACCAAGAATAATTGGGCAAGAATGTATGGATCTATAATATATATGCTAAGTGGGAGTTTAGCAGCTAAAATATATGCAGGACATTTAGAAAAATTAATGATTTTTCCTTGGATTCCTATAGCTCTATATTTTTTTTACAAAGCCATAGATGATGAGAGGCCCAAGTATCTCATATTTTCAAGTATTTCAGCTTCAATGTTTATTTTCGCAGGCGACGCCTATGGAGCAATATTTTTTCTGTTCCTGTTTGTGGCATTTTTTTCTACAAAAATAATATATTCTACTAACCATAAGAAAACAATATACATTTTTTTAAAAATTATTGTATTTACATTATTAATAGTTTCCTTGAAATTGATTCCTCTTGTTGCTATTAAGGATTATCTAACTCGTAGTATAGATGTCCTTGCTGGTTTAGAAAATGTTTTTTTAGTATTTAGTCATTTTTATTCAACTCGTGTAAATGATTTCTATGGAGGTTGGGAAGATTATTCATTCATAGGTTACTTACCTTTTATTTTATTTATAATCGGTTTTATATTTCATAAGTCAAAAGAAAAATATTATTTAATTTTATCCATTATAATTGCTTTGATTTGGGTTCAAGATAATATACCTTATTTAGCAAAAGAGATTCATTCCTTGCCAATCTTAAATAATTTTAGAATCCCTACACGAATTTATCTGTTTTTAACTTTTTATATTATAGCAATATCAACACTGGGTTTTGACTACACTATTAATAAATTAAAAGAAAAAAACATTTCAAATAAAAATATATTCTATTTTTCGTTTATCCTGCTAATCTTTTCATCTTATGCTGTTTATTCTACAAATTTTATATTTCTTAAAACTGAGATTGATGAATCAAATATGAAAATATATGATGATCTTAAAATTGTATATAAATCATTTGAGCAAAAGGATAATATCTATCCAGCATGGATTGAGTTTGAGAAACCCGAAAATTTGTTGAAATATCACGTATTTATACAAAAGGGATATCATAATTTTAATAGTTATTATGGCTACTCTTTTAATTATAGCAAATACATTAATATTAACAATATAAACTATTCAATCCCAGACATTCAAATATCCATGTCTCCAAATGAAGACGATAAAAATAAATTATTTATTCAGGCACACAAATATAATAACAGTCTACCATCGGTGTTTGTAATTCGTGGTGACCAAATAGTCACCGATAATTCAATAGTTGAAACTTATCAACCAGGTAATGTGGTAATAAACTTAACTCACGTTCTTTCTAACGACGTTATAGTATTGAAAATGAACTGGTATAAATATTGGTTTGTTTATTTGGATGACGAAAAACACACACCCTTCGAAACAAATAGTTATCAAGGATTGTTAAGTTTCCAAATACCTTCATCTCAGGAAAAACTAAGAATACATTTCAAGTATATCCCTAATGATTTATATATTGGTCTCTCATTAATGTTGCTGTCAGTACCTTTGTATATTATTTTATATATATTTAACAAACGTAAGTCAATTAAGTATAATCGAGGTTAAATCAACTTCAACTTGTTCCGTCACCTAGATGTTTGTCCTTGCGTTCAGATTGCCACTCGTTGTAAAAAGCCGCCGCCGCAGCGAATGCAATATAGGAGACAGCAAATATACAAGATGTATATCTATTCCTGCGCTATTTTAACCCCGAAAGTCTCGACTCGGCTGCACCGCTTCTAACCTTCTCTCAATTTTTTGTCCGATTCATAGTAAACTATTTAAATCTGGAATAATAATATTATTATTAAGAACTGCTTAGAAAAATGGCGTGTTCTTGTCGTGGGGATCAAAGTTCTATAAGAAGGGTTGGGTATTGAAAAGTAAACAGGGATACAGTTCATTCTGGCATAACAGGTTACAGGGAGCCCTGTTCTTATCAGCATTTTTGGCATGGGGTCTTGGCGATGCCCTCACCAGTTTATGGATGATTGAACACCGCGGTATTACAGGAGAGGCGAATTTGATTGCACAGTATATAATTATCAATTATGGGGCCTCAAGTTTTATAGCAATGAAAATATGGTTCACAACTATAGTTCTTTTTTTTATACCCTTTTTAATGCAAAAAAGGTCACAGGACCCAATCTACTGGATGATTAACGGCTATTATCTCTCTTTTTTTATTGCAGGAGCATTGGCAATGATTCTCAATATTCAGGCAGCTCAGAATGAAGCGCTTCTCCTTTCACCCGAACAGGTGATATTTTTATTT
>JAPZAN010000267.1 GCA_027460605.1 Candidatus Methanoperedens sp. | reverse complement strand
CAGTTCTTATAAAAAGGTTCTTCTTCGTTCATGCTCTTTGCCCCTTCCTTTTTGGTTTTTCAATTATTTTTTCTATCTTTTGGGTCCCTTTTTCTATATACCATTTAAGGATACCAACGTTGGTCATCCAGGTGTTTATAATATCTGCGATAAGGCCGAAAATAAGAACCACCGATATGTCGCGGATAATATCGATTCGAGTAAATGTTGAAACAAGGTAAGAACCCGATGATACCAAAAACAGCGCAATGAGAGCGGCAAGTGTAGTGGTCGTCATTGTCAGACCGGTTTTCATGGCGTCTTTTATCTTATCGCTTAATTCTCCTTTTCGTTTAAGCAGCCTGGTGGTCAACAGTATATCCGTATCCACAGAGTAACCGATAAGCATCAATAGGGCAGCCACTGTGCCAAGGGAAAGAACAATCCCGAATACATCCATCATTGCGGCTGCGAATGCTATGTCGGCAAAGGCTGAAATCAATACGGCTACGGACGGGACAAAAGTCCTGAATACGATGAAAACAACGATTCCCATTAATAAAAACGAGATAATTATGGCTCTGACCGCTTGTCCTTGCAGCGTTTTACTGAATGCTTCCCCCATATTGTTTATCTCAACGTTTGTAAATTCCGATTTTATTTTCGTTATCAGTTCGTCTTTCAATGATTCGGACATCGGACCGAATTGCATTATTTTTCGTTCGCCGCCACCGTACTCTCTCACCTGAATATCGGGGAACATTTTGTATTCCTCTTCAAGCTGGTTTATGGGTTTTGCACTATCAAAGAAAACTGCTGTGCCGCCTTTGAATTCCAGCCCAAGTTCCAGGGGCGCTCCTGTTTTATAGGTTGTGTACGCCAGTATGGAAAGCGATAGCAAAAGCAGTATAACTGGAAGAATGAGCATCTGTTTAAAATTAAAGTTTTTAACATAGGCTTCTATTGCCTTATCATCGATCAATTTCATCGGGATTCTCCTTTCGACAGGTTTCGCTTAGATTATAACACAACATATTTACCTTTTGCTATTTGCATTGTTTTTTCTTATACCAGCACGTCTTCAAGTCCCGACTCCTTCACAATTGCAAGCGCCCTCTGGCATTCCTCTCTTGTAAGGTTTCGGTTTATTTCAGGGTACTCGTACGCCCTGTAGTTAGGCGAATACTGGAACATGAGGTTAAACCTGACCTTCGGTATATGCTCTTTCGTCCATTTTACTATCGGTACTGTGCAGCAATCGATATGGTTGGGAAGAACAAGGTGCCTCAGGAGAATTTCACCGTTTTTGTAAGCCGACATGAAATTCCTTGTTACGGTTGACAAGTAACGGGGCGCATTTGAATATCTCATTGCGCATTCGTCATTCCCATACCTGAAATCCCCGAGATATACATCAACCACGCCTTCAAGCAGATTTGCGATTTCACCTGAATAATACATGTTGGAGTTCCATACGACCGGTATATTGACCCGGAGCGCATTCAGGATTTTAAGGATAGTATGGGCATGAGGCGTCGGCGTGACAAAATTGACGTTCCTTGACCCGTATGCGCGCCGGAGGGTGATTATTCTTGCAAGTTCCTGAGGTAAAATAGGCATTCCGCTTTCAGGCGTCTGTGAAATCTGCCAGTTCTGGCAATAGACGCATGTAAAATTACAGCCTGTGAAGAATATCGTATGCGACGGCACAAGTTCAGGCTCCTCGCCGTGATGCAGGAACTCTGCTGAATAGCGCGAGACGGCATCCAGCCTGCAATAACCGATTTCTTTCTTTTTACGGTTTATCCCGCATCTTCGTTCGCAGAAATGGCAGCTTTGAAGAATTTTATCAGCGATAGCAATTTTCAGGTCAAGGAGCGACGGGCTTGCACGGGGGGCGAGTTCTTCGATAGATGTAATGCTGTCGAATATCCCATGAAAAGAGCGCATAGCATTATCGTGTATTTCCCAGAGTTCAGGAAGCGTGGAATCCTTATTAAAACCAACGCCCACCGATTGGGAAACCAGGAATTGCGATGGGAGTTTATCCTTCATCACATCAAAATATCTTGGAAGAAAAAGCGGGCCGCTGGAGGTCATTATCCTGTCTTAATGCGCTCTTGCCTTTATTAAAGGTGTTGAGAATTTCTTCTCAACCTCAACCCTGTGTATCGTGTTGTATGTGCAGAAAGGAATAATTCTCCCGTCGGGTGTAGCATAATGGACGCCGCACCGTTTTATCCTCTCAAGGTCCATGTTATATAAGTCCATGAAATGCATTGAGCCTATAAAGAGCGTATGGCGGTGGAACTCTTTTGTTGCATCCCCTGTCCCTTCCTTAAGAACATCGATGAAGAGTTTTTTAACATCTACTGATTTTGGCGCTTTCGCCATATCGATATATTTCGGCAGTGCAGAAATAAGCATCCCGATTCTTTTAATGTTCCCGAGAGACTTGCCAAGCCATTTGGAATTAGGCGATGCCAGCTCTTCTATATGTTCAAGGAGTCCTTCTACATCGATAAATCGGGTTATAGGAATCATTTTGCCATCTTCCACATACACATATGTGCCCGTGCCGCAGTGCGGATGAACCGTGAATTCGATGTTCGGGATTCCTTCCTCGGCTGAAACAAAATGAGAAATAGGCACAACGAAAGGAACAGGATAGAAATCATCTCCGGTAATAGCGCCGTTCGTCTGCGCTTCTATCAGCTCGAATAAATCAGGGATGGTGATCCTTTTTTCCATCCTTTCTTTTTTATTTATCCTTCCCGCAAAAGATATGGGCTGGAAATTGATGCCCTTCACCGTATCCATGTTTTTGACCGCAAACCTGATGATATCCCCTACCTGCATATCGTTTACGCCTTTTGCGAGCGTGGGCACAAGAGAAATGCTTGTCAATCCTCCCGTTCTGCAATTTTCAATTGCCTTGAGTTTAAGAGGCAGGGCATTGTAACCCCGGTTTATGATATAAGGCTCTTCGGTCACGCCGTCGAACTGCAAATAAACGGTATGGAGACCCGCTTCATTTAGCTCTTTGCATAATGAGAGACTTTTTGCAAGCTTAATGCCGTTGGTCGCCATCTGGACCTGTGTAAATCCAAATTCCTGGGCTATCCTGACAATCTGGACAATATCCTCGCGCATCGTGGGTTCGCCGCCTGCAAACTGGACCGCGGGACATGGCACAGGTTTTTGATTCCGGAGCATCTGCATCATTGCCCTTATCTGCGAAAGCGAGGGTTCGTAAAGGTAGCCTGAGGCCTGCGCATTCGCAAAGCATACGGGGCATGCCTGGTTGCACCTGTTGGTGACATCAATATTGGCAAGGATGGTGCTTGTCTTATGAGAAGAACATATACCGCATGAATTGGGGCAATTTCCATCTACACCGACAGGATTTGATATTCCGTCCCCGTCATGCCAGAACTTTTCAAAACGCTTAAACTGCTTCGGACTTGACCAGTAAACATCTTCAAAATATCCGTGTTTACTGCACGTTTTTTTAAGAAGGATTTTCCCATTCTCTTCAACAATCGCGGCATCGATAACAGCAGAACATACAGGGCACAACGATTTTGTTGATTTCATTGATAATCACCCTCAATTTTCTTTATGAACATAGTATTTTTCGTATTTGAGGTTTTCCTTGATAATATAATATCCAAAAACCCCGTATATACAAAGCTTTTTTAGTACTTAAAGTATATCTGTAGCATAAAGATTCGATTATGAATCAAGGTCTGGTGATTAAATTTGGTAATTGGAGTTACTCTTGTGAATGTTGTGCCCGGGCAGGAAAAAGCGGCATATAACGAGCTTGTAAAGATAAAAGGAATAAAAGATGTATATCATGTGTTCGGGGAATACGATTTTGTAGTGATAAGCAATGTGGATGGCTTGAGTGCGTTAAATAAACTGGTGGACACTATCAGGGAAAGCGAAAACGTCACGAAAACGCAGACAATAGTGGGAGCTGAGCTTTAGAGGATACTTAATGGTCATTGCCGAAGAACTTGCGAAAAAGCAAAAGGCCATCAGTATCGCTGAATTTTTTGAGAAAAACAGGCAAATACT
>JAPZAN010000266.1 GCA_027460605.1 Candidatus Methanoperedens sp. | reverse complement strand
GCGATCAAGGCTCTGGAACTCACGACTGATAGAATGAGAATATCAATCAAATTGGTCAGTTGTGATCTATTCTCGAAGATCCATGAGCGGTTCGACATTGTCGCTTTCAACCCGCCCTACCTGCCTTCATCCACGATAGGTGATCGAACTACAGATGGAGGAAAAGGTGGAACAGAAGTCATCAGCAGATTCCTAAGCGAACTCCCTCAACACCTGGTCGAGAACGGGCGAGGGATACTGGTGATTAGCTCGCTGAATGATCCGGAGCGTCTAATGATGCGCCACCCTGACCTAGGCTTCAAAACATTGCGCGAAAGATCCTTGTTCTTTGAGAGGCTTTACGTCTTGGAAGCAACAGCGAGGCAAGCGTCTTCAGTTCACTGAAAGTGCTAGCTTCAACTTCGATTTCTAACCGGGTAAGTGAGCGGCCAGCCAGACATGTAGTACGATCATACGACCGTTTTGTCATTTTGCGACCGTGCTAGATCCCTCGAAGCACATCGATCTGGAAGCTTTCTTTTCATATTCCGTATGGCATCATTTATTATCGAGGAAGCTATTCGGAGTGCGAAAACAAGGGGATGTTGTCTCTCATGATCGTTGATAGCGTTTTGCAGTTGATGGGAAACACTCCGATGCTTAGGCTTAACCGCGTCAATTCGAATCCGAATGTCGAAATGTACCTGAAATTGGAGAAATTCAATCCCGGAGGTTCGGTGAAAGACCGCATCGCGAAGTACATGATCGAGCATGCTGAGGCGGACGGGGTTCTCACCAAGTACAAGATTGTGATCGAACCGACGCGCGGAAACACAGGCATAGGATTGGCAATTGCATGTGCAGTGAAAGGCTACAAGCTGGTCCTCGTGATGCCCGAAACAATGACTATGGAACGAAGAAAGATGCTCATGATATACGGAGCTCGCATCGTCTTGTCTCCTGGCGCTAAAGGAATGAATGGCGCCGAGGACTTGGCCAAGAAAATTGTGGAAGAGAATCCTGACAAGTACTTCATGCCGAATCAATTCGAAAACAGGTACAACGTTC
>JAPZAN010000265.1 GCA_027460605.1 Candidatus Methanoperedens sp. | reverse complement strand
CTGCAATCAAACTTGGATTGGACCCGCTTCAGGCGATTTCAATGGCGTCCATCAATACGGCGCGCCATTACAGGATAGACCAGCTCGTGGGCTCGATAAGCATCGGCAGGCGGGCAAACCTGGTGATACTTGATGACCTGCATAAGTTTGAGATAAAAAATGTGATGGTACGCGGCAGGATGAAGCCAAAAATAGGGGGAATCGAATACCCCGGTTATGTCTTCAGGACTGTGAAATATAAAAAAATAGAACCGGACGACCTGAAGCTCAGGTCAGGGAAAAAAACGGTTTTTGCTCATATCATAGAGCTTGTGCCAGGTCAGCTTATTACAAACAGGAGCATTGAGGAATTAAAAACCGATAGGCGAGCCGTTATGCCCGACTTAGAGCGCGACATTCTTGCCATTGCTGTGATAGAACGGCACGGCAAGTCGGGAAACCTTGGCAGGGGATTTGTAAGGGGCTTTAACCTGAAAGAAGGCGCGATAGGGCAGAGCATTGCCCATGACTCGCATAATGTCATCCTTGCGGGCACGAATTTTGAAGACATGGCGCTCTGCGCGAACAAACTCCGGGAATTGCAGGGGGGCATAGTGCTTGCAAAGGATGGGGTAATTGACTGGCTTCATCTTCCTTTTGCAGGTATTCTCAGCACAGAAAGCGCATACGATGTGGATAAGAAACTGAAAGAGCTTCACCGCACGGTCAAAAAGATGGGGTGCAAACTTGATGCGCCTTTTATCCAGATGTCGTTCCTGTCGCTCCCCGTTATCCCGTCCCTCAAGATGACAGATAAAGGGCTTGTCGATGTGGATGCATTTAAAATAATCGAACCGATACAAAGATGATGAATATTATGAACAACTAACTCGTACGAACTGATACAACTCATTCAAGAGGAGTTCGTAAAGATTCGTATTGGTTCGTTGTTACGTCCACTCTGTTGCCAACATGAGAAAAACTTATAACTTCCTTTTTCTATTCAGATAAGGTGATAAATTCTGCCCAAGAAAGCTTTAATCAGCGTTTCTGATAAAACCGGAATAATTGATTTTGCAACAGGGCTTGTTCATCTTGGTTTTGAGATAATTTCAACAGGCGGGACTTCAGGGGTTTTAAAAAACGCAGGCATAAAAGTGAGGGATGTCTCGGAGATTACAGGATTCCCGGAGATGATGGAAGGCAGGGTAAAGACGCTCCATCCGAAAATACATGGCGCCATTCTCGCGCTGCGGGATAATCCAGCACACGTAAAAGAAGCGGAAAAACATGGTATTGAGTTTATCGATATCGTTGCGGTCAACCTTTATCCTTTTGATAAGACGGTGGCCCGGGGCGGGAGCTTGGAAGAAGCCATTGAAAATATAGATATCGGAGGTCCTGCGCTTGTCAGGGCTGCTGCAAAAAATTACAGGCATGTTGCTGTAATAACCGACCCTGAAGATTATCCCGGAATACTTTCGGAACTTGAAAACGGGGCAATCAGCCGGAATACGAAAGAGCGCCTCGCGGTCAAGGCATTTCGAAGAATTGCTGATTATGATTGCGCGATTGACACATACCTGAGCGATAAGCTTACGAATGAAGATATCCTGCGCCTGAAATTCGTGGAAGGAAGGACGCTGCGGTACGGGGAGAACTGGCACCAGGGCGCTAAATTCTATAAGGAACCCAATGTTACCGAACCTTCCGTCGCTAACGCAAAACAGCTTCACGGAAAGGCCCTGTCGTATAATAATTACGTGGACGCCGAGGCTGCATTGAACGTGGTTCTTGAATACAGGGACAGCATCGCTGTGGCTGTGGTCAAACACAACAACCCCTGTGGATTTGCAACCGGCAGGACACTTCTGGAGGCCCTTTCAAGGGCGTGGGACGGCGACCCGGTTTCCTCGTTTGGCAGCATAATATGCATGACACGGAAACCCGACATTGAAGCCCTGGAATTCCTTAAAGGAAAGTTCGTGGAATTGATAATCGCTCCGGGATACGATGAGGAGCCGCTTCTATTTTTGAAGAACAAGAGCAAAGACCTCCGGATTCTCGAACTGCCCATGGATAATGGGGAGCCGCTTGAGAATACATATCATTATATCGTTGGCGGCATGCTTGTCCAGTCGCGAAACTGTGGATTGTATGCAAAATGGGATGTGGTCACACATCATCCTTTCCCTGATGAGAAAAAGGGGCTGGCTGAGTTTTCATTGAATGCCTGTAAATATACAAAATCCAATGCAGTGGTCATTGCATGGGAATATGAAAAAGGGTTTTACCAGATACTTGCAATTGGCGCAGGGCAGCCAAACAGGGTGGATTCGATACGGAAACTGGCTGCCACAAAAGCCCGGGAGAACCTGAAACTATTGTATGAAAGGGAAAAACCGGATGTTAGCGAGGATGAGTTTGCCAGAAATATCCTTAGTGAGTGCGTACTTGCATCCGATGCTTTCTTCCCGTTCGATGACAGCATCATTCACTCGGCTGAGAATCATATCAGGTACATAGTATCGCCCGGCGGTTCAATACGGGATAAGGAAGTGATTGCTGCGGCGAACAGGCTGGGCGTGTCGTTAGTGTTTACAGGGATGAGGCATTTCCTACATTGAATATGATGTTAATACCTCTGGCTAACCTGACGAAAAAAGAAGCGAACATATAAATCCTGTTAAATGGTAAGATTGATACGGAGGTTTGAATGCTTAAAATCATCCTTTTCGGATTAATTACCGCACTTCTGATACTGGTCATTCTCATCTGGAAGAGATTTCGAGGAGAGTGGATAAAAGGAGGTCTCTTAATAGGAATCATTTCAATCTTTATAGATTGGTTAATAAGCCCTCTTCTTGAAAGATTGATTCGCCTGTTTTCCCGGGAAAGCGGGCTTGCCCAGATTATCGCTATGCTCCTGATTTTTGTTGTCTTATCGATTGTTTACACTTACCTGAAAAAAGAATCCGGCGCATTTTTTGTAAAGACGTTAGCTGTTTCTTTTTCAGGGGCGGCGCTATTTCTCAGTATTGTATGGTTATTTATCAAGATTGGATGGTTTCTTGGAAGCGAGGGTGCAGGCGGATTGGTTCTTAATTGATTATTTAATATTGAATATTGTTATCTTCAAAAGGAAAAATTATAGTTTCCCCATCTTCTTCAAAAGCTCAGCATTCAGCACGCTTGCGCCCGCCGCGCCCCTGATGGTATTGTGCCCCATGCAGATGTAACGTATCCCCGGGCGGATGCGCCCAACTGATACGGTCATGCCTCCGCCAATGTTCCTGTCCATGCGCGGCTGGGGTCGGTCTTTTTCTTCCTTGACCTCGATTACCGGAGTGGGTTCTGTGGGTAAATCCGAAAGTCCGGGGTCAAAATCAAGGAAAGCCTGTTTAACCTCATCAGTCGAAGGATTATCTGACATTTCAACCCAGACAGCCTCTGTGTGGCCGTCCATTACCATAACGCGATTACAGCTTGCGCTCACCTTAAAGGGCGCATCGACTACCTCGCTCCCGTTAAATTCACCGAGCAGTTTTCTGGTCTCAGTCTCCACTTTTTCCTCTTCCTGGCCGATATAAGGAATCACATTATCCAGGATGGCCATCGAGGGAACCCCGTCATATCCTGCGCCCGATATCGCCTGCATGGAAGCTATGTAGATTTTCTCAATCCCGAACTTCATAAGCGGTTTGAGGGTCACTGTCATCATAATAGTGGTACAGTTGGGATTCGTGACCACATAGCCATCCCATTTGCGCTTATCTTGCTGGATATCGATAAGACCAAGGTGCTCCGGGTTCACTTCAGGGATGACAAGCGGTATGTCTTTCACCATGCGAAGCGCGCTTGCATTACTCGCTACGGCAAAACCGGCTTTTGCAAACTCCGGTTCCACTGTTTTGGCAAGGTCGGCAGGAAGGGCTGAGAAAACTATGTCTGCATCCACTTTTTTCGGGTCAACAGGAGCAACGGTCAGATCAGCCGCGTCTTCTGGTATTTTACTTTCAAGCCTCCAGCTCGCAGCTTCGCTATATTTTTTGCCAGCGCTCCTGTCCGAGGCTGCAAGTGATGTCAATTCAAACCACGGGTGTTTGCTTAGTAACTCTATGAATCGCTGACCAACAT
>JAPZAN010000264.1 GCA_027460605.1 Candidatus Methanoperedens sp. | reverse complement strand
GCACAGGATATCCGATTCTTGTCGCCTCGTTGAACGCTTCTTTATAATTGGTGGCGCACCCTGCCTCGGGCTGGAGGATGCCCAGTTTTTTCATCATGGCGTTAAAGCGTCCCCTGTCCTCTGCAATATCCATGTCGTCAGGGGTTGTTCCCAGGATGACGGTATTCAGGTCTGTCCTCCGGTCAAGCTCTTTTTTAAGTGGAATGGCAAGGTTTACAGACGTCTGTCCCCCGAACTGCACCATCACGCCATAAGGACGTTCCCTGTCTATCACGTTCATGACATCTTCAAGCGTAAGCGGCTCAAAGAAGAGTTTGTCCGAGGTATCGTAGTCCGTGGAAACGGTTTCAGGATTGTTATTCAGGATATGGGTTTCGATACCTTCTTCCCTCAATGCTGTCACAGCATGAACTGTACAGTAGTCAAATTCGATGCCCTGTCCTATGCGGATGGGTCCTGAACCGATAATGAGCACCTTCTTTTTGTTGGTTGGAGCCGCTTCGCACTGTTCTTCGTATGTTGAATAATAATAAGGAGTGGCTGCTGCAAATTCTGCTGCACATGTATCCACCATCTTGTAGGTGGGGATGATGCCAGGTTCCCTTCGCATATCGTTTATCTCTTCGCGTGTCCTGTCGCACAGGAACGCTATCCTCTCATCGCTTAATCCCATGCGTTTGGCTTTCCGCAGGTTATCAGCCGATAGCTGTTCTTTTATCGTATCTTCGATGTCAATGATATTCTTTATTTTCCGAATGAAGAAAGGGTCGATATTGGTATGCCTTGAAATTTCATCGATTGGCATGCCGTTTCGCAAAGCCTGGTAAATGACAAACAGGCGTTCGTGGGTGGGATGGCGCAGGATATCCAGGAGCTCATCATTGTTCCACTCTTTGAATCCGAAGTACATGTCCACTTCAAGCGAGCGCACTGCTTTCTGCAGGGCTTCTTCGATAGTCCTCCCTATTGCCATCACCTCGCCTGTGCTTTTCATTGCCGTGGTAAGATGCTTGTCTGCTGTAACGAATTTATCAAAAGGCCAGCGCGGGATTTTGACAACGGTATAATCGATAGTGGGTTCAAAAGATGCAGGGGTTTTTTTGGTGATGTCGTTTGTTATCTCATCCAGTGTCATGCCGATTGCGATTTTTGCAGTGACACGGGCTATCGGATATCCTGTGGCTTTTGAGGCAAGGGCGGATGAGCGCGAAACTCTGGGATTCACCTCCACGATCCTGACCTCATCATCACGGACAGCGAACTGGATATTGCAGCCGCCCTCGATGCCGAGCGCCCTTATTATCTTTATCGAGGTGCTCCTGAGTTTCTGGTGGTCGGCATCCGACAGCGTTTGTGAAGGCGTTACAACTATGGACTCGCCGGTATGGATGCCCATGGGGTCAAAGTTTTCCATATTGCATATCACGATGCATGTATCGTTCTTGTCCCGCATCACCTCATACTCAAATTCTTTCCATCCGATGATGCTTTCTTCTATCAGTACCTGGTGAATGCGTGAGCGTTCAAGCCCGCGCTCTGTGATTTCAAGGAGTTCCTCACGTGTATAGGCGATGCCGCCTCCTGCGCCGCCGAGGGTGTATGCGGGGCGGATGATAAGCGGAAGACCGAGCTCTTCAATCAGCGACTCAGCCTCGGCAAGCGTATTGACGGCTTTTGAACGCGGGACTTTTTCGCCGATGCTTATCATTTTCTTCTTGAACAGGTCGCGGTCTTCCGAATCCTTGATTGCCTGAAGCGATGTGCCAAGAAGCTCGACATTGAATTTATCCAGAACCCCCATTTCAGCAAGCTCGGTTGTAATATTCAGTCCGGTCTGCCCGCCAAGACCTGCAATGATGCCGTCAGGACGCTCTTTTTCTATGATTTTTGCAACGATTTCAGGTTCAAGCGGTTCAATGTAGATGGCATCAGCCATGTCGGTGTCTGTCATTATTGTTGCCGGGTTGCTGTTGACAAGGACGACCTTGATGCCCTCTTCACGGAGTGAGCGGCATGCCTGGCTGCCTGAAAAATCAAATTCCGCCGCCTGTCCTATCATGATGGGGCCTGAGCCTATGAGCAGTACTTTCTTGAGGTCTGTTCTTTTTGGCATATTTCAAGCCTAAATGTCATGAACTGTTATTAATTCTATCCATTAGAATTATCCATTATAACCGGTAACCTATCACTAATTTTGAAGGGTTCTGTTCAGTACTCGTGGGTTGAGGAAACAGAAAGAGACTCCTATTATCGCTGGCTATCAGATATTCCACAACTATATGAGACCGCACGAAGCCTAGAAGGGCAAGACGCCTGCCGAAGCCTACGGTATCAAAGTGGAAGGCGAGAATAAGTGGATTACGTTGATTCAAAACGCATGTAATTCCGAGCACCAGAAAAAATAATGGTGCTCTGTCACCGGAAACATTTTAAACAAAGTATGTATTATATGCAACGAATATTGAGTGGATGATTAAATGACGACAATTATCAAGCAAACTTGGTGGCATATAGAAGAGATATATTTTCCATCTTATGCTAGAAAAATTCGCCATATAATGGATATATTTACTGACCAAACAGAAATACCTCTTGAGTTGGATGATGATTTCGTGGGTTTAAAAGTCATTGCAAGAAATTCCTTAAATCGTGAAATAGCGTTTTTGGAAAGTAATAACGAAGGTAAAACATCTCCTATAATTTTAAATTTAGACCCTCTAAACATGTTTCCAGACGCACCAAAAAGTCTCTCAAAGGTGCCTAATTTGAAGCACGCTAAACTCGAAATTGAATATATTTTAACAAATCCAAAAATAAAGAATCTGAAAAATAATCTAATTGATAATATAAAGGATAAAATAACACCCAAGATGGAGGCAACTATTGAGATTGTAGGTTTAATCCAACCTGAGATATATGTAACTCTTCCGCCTGGCTGGAGGATAAGTGGGAAACCAGAAGGTCATGCGGTGGGGGTGCGATATTTTAATCAGAATACGGAAGAGACAGAAAGAGATGAAGGAATTAAGATTGTAAAACGTGAAAATCCCCAACCACATGTGATAAAATTGGAGGAGCCATTTATTAAACAAACTGATGGAAAACGAACGTATAATTATTTGATACATCATGATAGTTATAGCGAAATAATCGAGAATGCGAAAAATAATAGGCACGTTCGTTTTGAGGTTACTTATGTATCACAAATGTCACGTATGGTAGCAGGGGTGTCAATAGTCCCGTTTGTTGTTTTCCTACCATTATCCGCCCTTATATTATTTTCTGGCTTATGGTCAATAATACAGAAATCCCCATTTGTTTTTGATTCTAATTTCGGTATAGGTTATCTTATTATTTTATTGTCATTTTCATATTTTTACAATAATTTGATTAAAGAAGGATATTATATTCCTCATAAAAATTGGTATATATACATCTTTATACTTTCAATAATAATAATTTTCTCTATTTTTTTAAAAAATATGCCTCTGTTTCGGATTTTAATAGGGTATTTTTAATCACAAGTTTGTAAGGTTTCCAAAAAATATAACATAAACAATTAATGTAATAGAAAAAGTTTTACAAAAAAATTAATATCTGGAGGTTAAAAAAGCTATTCTCTTTTTATTATGAATTTACCTTCTTCAACCTCTTTTAAGAATTGTTTGTCTTTTTGAGGCTCTATAGAGCGCATCAAATATATCGTATTTGTCTCCCAATCTAGTGTCCCTAATGCTTTCCCACATCTCATCATATTTACTTTCCTCCGAATTTTACTACCTACCTTTTTCATTCATATCTGAGTGACATTACCACAATCTGCTCATCATGATAATGTAATAATATCATCCGTCTTAATTAAGTTTTTAGATGTATATATAGATTCTCCCAACTTTTAACAGACATTTAAATTTTGTAGCACACTAAACACCATTTCCATTCATAGTTTTAAAAGTAGTAAAACCTTTTGGTCATACTTTTAATCTATCTTTTCCCGAAAAAACTTCCTCATTCTAAATAAATGTATATATGTGGTAAAAATCAATAACAAGCGGAAGCTCAAATATTATTTGAAGGATTATGATTCAGGAAACACATCTCAAAAATTGGCAGCCAAGTACCT
>JAPZAN010000263.1 GCA_027460605.1 Candidatus Methanoperedens sp. | reverse complement strand
ATTATCAAACGCCACAATGGCTCTATAGAAGTGAAAAGCAATATAGGAAAGGGCACGACATTAACAATAAAATTACCGGTTTGATATTATGAAAGATATTTTAGTTATAGAAGATGACAGGAAAATGCGAGATGGATTAGTGGAAATCCTGAAAGATGAAGGGTACAAGGTTGAATCTGCCGAAAATGGTCAATCAGGACTTGATAAATTAAAGACAAAAGATTTTGATGTTGTCCTGACCGACCTTATGATGCCTGTCATGGGAGGAATGGAGGTCTTGAGGGAAATTAAACGTACGAAACCCAAAACCAGCGTAATAATAATTACTGCCTTTGGAACAATTGAAAACGCTGTTGATGCTATCAAAGTGGGGGCTTCGGATTATATAACAAAACCTTTTAAGATAGATGAAATCCAAACAAAATAAAGCAGGTAAACTCAAATTCACAGAGATTAAGAATACGCTTAAAATAGATGATGCCACGAAACTCAGTTTTCATCTGCGTATCTTGAAATCGTATAATGTTATTGAACAGGACAGCGATAAGATATACATGCTAACCCCTTCCGGTAAAAAATTGATGGAGAGCTTAAAAAGGGTAGAAGGGGCAGCATAGATTCATTTATCTGGTTATGTTATTTTTTCAGCTCCCTGTATCATTTCAATAAACTCTATACAGGTGAATTAATCGTTATAAAAAAGTATTATATAGGATATAAGGTGCTGTAAAGAAGCATATTATGAAGAAAGGACATTTTATCCTGTTAATCATATTATTTTTAATTTCTGTTACATCAGCATTCTATTTTTTTGATATTATCGACTTTCCGGACCTTAAATTACTCCCATATTATGCCGGGTCTTCGTTGCTGAG
This sequence comes from Candidatus Methanoperedens sp., assembly GCA_027460605.1. Classification (GTDB taxonomy): domain Archaea; phylum Halobacteriota; class Methanosarcinia; order Methanosarcinales; family Methanoperedenaceae; genus Methanoperedens. The sequence goes on along the minus strand of JAPZAN010000263.1, from coordinate 609 downwards.
AATGGGTTTTGCTTATTTCTTTGCCCTCTGTTTTGCCCTCTCGTACGGCTATATTGCCGCAACAAATACGAATGCAAGAAAAATAATGATGCCTGTTCTTGACATTCTCCAATCCGTCCCGATACTGGGGTTCTTCCCTGCGGCTGTTCTTTTTTTTATCGGTCTTATCCCTGGCAGGACCGGGGTAGAATTTGCCGCTGTTTTTCTCATCTTTACAAGCATGGCATGGAACATGGCTTTTGGGGTTTACGAATCCCTGACCACCATCCCCAGAGAACTCATTGAAGCGGCAGATAGTTTCGGGCTTCACGGCTGGCAGCGTCTTGAAAGCCTTACGCTTCCCGCCTGCGTCCCAAAACTGGTTTACAACAGCATTGTATCATGGTCTGTAGGATGGTTCTTTTTAGTGGCATCGGAGATTATTTCGGCAGGGTCGGAAACGTACAAACTTCCGGGGATTGGAAGCTTCTTGATAGATACGACATATTCGGGGAAAATTGCCCTGATGCTTGTCGGATTATCCGTCCTGGTAATTATCATACTTTTACTTGAATTATTTATCTGGAAACCCATGCAGTCATGGGCTGATAAATATAACTATGAATATGC
>JAPZAN010000262.1 GCA_027460605.1 Candidatus Methanoperedens sp. | reverse complement strand
AATGAACTCGTTCCCGACTTTTGCAAGTTTTGTTCCTATCAAAGTTATTATTGTATCTGATTCTTCCATATGATTTCACCTGATTTTAATGATTTTATAATAATTATATCACTTTTGTAATCCTTGCCACTTTCTCTGCAGCCTCCCGCGTCAGTCCTGTCCCGAGTATGGTATATCTCTCAGGACGAATCTTGTGGGCATTAAGGAGCGCTTTTATAATATACTCTTCCTCTATCCCGAGTTCGGAAGCATTTGTGGGCGCGCCGATTGCCTTCAGTGCTGCGCGGATTTCCTGCCAGTCGCCGCCGTGGAGGTACATCATCATTATCGTTCCCACGCCGCACTGCTCGCCATGAAGCGCGGGTTCGGGGGCAAGCTCATCCAGCGCATGGCTGAACTTGTGCTCGGAACCGCTTGCAGGACGGGATGAACCCGCAATACTCATGGCGACACCGCTTGCAACAAGCGCTTTCATAACAGTCCACGCCGATTCTTCCAATCCCGGTTTTATCAGCCCGGCAGAGTCTATCAGTATTTTCGCGGTCAGCTTTGATATTATGGATGCGTATTCGCTGAAGGGTTCATCGCGAAGCCTGTGTGCAAGCTCCCAATCCCGGACAGCGGTGTAATTGGAGATTATGTCGCCGCATCCTGCTGCAAGAAGACGGTACGGCGCAGCCGCAATGATTCCGGTATCGGCCACAACCGCAAGAGGGGTCTGTGCAGCTTCAGAAACGGTTTTATTATTTCTTATGATGGAGGCGCGCGAAGAAACTATACCATCATGCGACGCCGCCGTAGGTACACTGATGAAGGGCAGGTCAAGGTGCACGGAGGCAAGCTTTGCGATGTCGATGGATTTCCCGCCCCCCACGCCTAATAAAAATTCTGCTTTTACCTCTTTTGAAACTTTCTCAACTTTATTTACCTCATCGAGCGTGGGATTTTCAACCTTCGCAAAATTTACATTAAAACCAGAATCTTCAAGAGACACCGCAACCGTTTTTCCTGCAGCCTTAAAAGTTGTGTCCCCGGCTACTATGAGTGCATTCCCATTAAGCTTAAGGTCTTTACAAACCTTACCTGTGTCATTGATAACACCATGACCAACGACTACATTCCTTGGCAACTGCATCCATTTATTTTTATAGTTTTTCTCTTTCATAAGGTCACGATATGGATATAATAAATACCGTCTGGCAGTATATATATAAGTATTACATAAACGGCATAATCAATGATACGTCCTACAATCCTGTGGACACGCTCACTTATGCAATTTTGCTCGGTATAAGCCTTTTCGGAGTCTTAAAGTTACTGGAAAAACTAGATGTAGAGATCGATACGCGATTCATGATTGCAGTGACGCCGTATATTCTTGCGGGCTCATCGCTGCGTGTGCTTGAGGATTCAAAAGCCTTCATGCCGCCTCTTGCATATCTGTTTGTAACGCCCGTCATCTATTTTTTCATGTTTGCAGTGACGATAAGCATACTTGTTCTTGCAATTGCCCTTAAAAAGGGGGGGAAAATAAAGGATTATCATGCGTTTTTCGGTTACGCCGGGCTAGCGTGGACGGTTATCAATATATCTTTGCTGCTGGCTGTTGATGAAATAACGAACCCTGTTCCCGCGGCTGCTATATTATTTTTGGGGATTACAACGACAGGTATTGTATATCTGGTATCCCGGCAATCCAGGTTCGCGCTTCTTACGGATAAACTCAATATATCCATCCTTTTCACCCATCTACTGGATGCTTCCTCTACATTTATCGGGATGGATTGGCTCGGATATTATGAAAAACATGTGGCACCCACGTTTTTTATTGACATGGCTGGAAACTATATTGACCATCCCTCGCTTGTGATGTATCCGCTTAAATTGCTCGTGTTCATACCTGTGCTTTATATGCTGGATAACAAATTTGATACTGAAAAAGAAAAGAAACTTATAGGAATGATGAAACTTGCCATACTGGTGCTCGGGCTTTCCCCGGCGACCAGGAACACGCTTCGGATTTTGATGGGGGTATGAGATGCAAAAAGATGCCGAATACCTGTACTCTTTAAGGAAATATATTCTTGCAGTCACCGGGATTTTCATATTTTTTTTAATTATCGGTGTACTGGTATCAATAACAAACCCCGAAAAATCAACATATTATATTGAATTATTTAAGAAGACTTTTGGATGGATTACGCAACTTAACCCTTTTGAAAGAATGCTCGCGATATTCAAAAATAATGCAATTAACAGCCTGCTGGCTCTTATACTGGGCATCGGGTTTGGTTTCGTTCCTTTTTTTCTTGTAGCTGTGAATGGATTATTCCTGGGCATGGTGGCTGAGGTTTTTTCAACAGAAAAGGGGATAATTTTTGTGCTTGCAGCCGTCCTTCCCCACGGTATCATAGAATTGCCGATGGTGTTTCTTAGCGCCGCCATCGGGCTTAGGCTCGGGTATGAGATGTATCGGTTTTTAAAAGGCGAAAGGACGAATCTGAAACAGGAGTTTATGCAGGGACTGTGGTTTTATCTGGTGAGGATACTTCCTCTTCTTTTTGTGGCGGCAGTGGTCGAATCATATGTAACGCCTGTAATTGCTTTGTATTTTTCTATGTGACGTATAGGATTTTTCAACCGTGAAATAGCTCCGTCCTCTAAATTCCATGTAAATTATATTTTTTATTTTCCGATAATGGGACTAATATAGGAACAAGTTGTTTACATCTGGTATCACAATGCTTTTTTTAAAAATAAGTACACTATATAAGCGATTATCAAAACTGCTAAGAGCCATAAAAGCTTGAACAATATCCCTATTATAAAAACTGCAATAACCAGGGCGATAAGAGCAATAATAATATCTTTGGTTTTCATTTCGTAATATTTGATTCTTTTCGATACTTAAATCTTTATCCTGCAAAAACCAATGAATGAAATAGCATGCGCATAGGAATCATCCTTCACGGTCCTGAGATTATCGATGTGGGTTCAGCAAAGCGGATAATCGATATGTTCAGCAGGGGGCATGATGTCATGGCAAAACTTGGGGGAACAATGGGGAGAACAGCCGTCTTGATTCCGGTCTTGAAAATGTTATTGATATATCACAGGGGCTTACGCCGAGTGAGACCATTCTCTTTTTAAAAGACAGGATAGACCTTGCGATATTGCTCAACCACGGAAAAACACTTGATACCGGGCGCCATTTCGGACGTATTGTTGCATCGAAGGTTGGTGAATCTATACAGTTTGTACATATCGAGCGCCCTGATTTCAATGGCAGGATAATTTATTATAGTTCCAGGGCAAGACCCTGCGCTGAATTTGTAAAAAGTACACTGGCGGAATCAGCCTGTTACGACCTCCCTTTGGAACCGGGAAAAGCCGCGCCATCATATGTACGAGTGGACGGGGACAGAATTATCCGCCGCATAGCAGGCGCTTTTGCAGGTGAAAACATCCGCCTCGACGGGGTTGTAATCGGTGAGATAGCACAGCCTGACCCTGAAATCGTATGCAAGGATGGTAAGGTTGTTGAGGTTCGGGGAATAAGAATTAAGTCCCACGGTCTTGAAAAACTGGAAAATCGGAAAATCAACCTTTTTACGGCAAAGGTCAAGACTGGAAATATCAGGCGAACGAGCCAAAAGCCAAAGATAAAAAATGTCGGAAATATACAGCAAAGCAAAATCGCCATAATCGACCACTGCGCCGAGTCCACGTTCGAACTCGTAAAAGATGCGGGGCTTGTGATAACCGTGGGAGACGATACCACAACCATTGCGGCAGACATATTGACGCGCCTCGGGATTCCTGTAATAGGGATAATTGACGGGGATATAGACGGTGTTCTTGAGAATTCGATGGTTTCGGAAGGTTCGGTTATCATCCGTGTGAAAGCCGGATTTGATGATGTTGTGGGGAGGGAAGTGTTTGAGTTGTTGGACAAACAGCAGCTAAGCACATATGGCAGCGATGAATTGCTTGCAGGGATACTTGCTCTTGCTGAAAAATATGTGGTGGATGTGATGTATTATTGACTTGAAGGCAAGTTTATTAGTGCATATGCCATATACAAGAGTGAGATATGAGTAGCTTAGTGCATAAACTGTCAAAAGAAATCGGGATTAAAGAAGATGAACTGGTGACTGTTGGAGTACG
>JAPZAN010000261.1 GCA_027460605.1 Candidatus Methanoperedens sp. | reverse complement strand
GTTCGATTTTTATATTGACCAGCATTGGAGAAGAAATTGATAAACGGACAAACCCCAGGATAAGAAGCTATTTTGATTGCTTTTTGTATGATATTGCAAAGGTACAGGCTTTCATTAATAATCTTAATTAGTAATCCCCATTATAGCATCAAAAGTATGGTCAAATCATTTTTGGAAGGGTGATGCTGACTAAAGCAACTAAAGCAAGCATCCACAATGCGATTTTCACTTTTGTTAGCCTGATGTTCAAGAATATATTGCTCATTGATTATCCGTTTTCCGTTATTTTCCGTTAATATGATATTTGTCCTCATTATTAATAAATGTTTCTGATAGGTATATATTTATCTTCCATACCGCAAGTTCAGACCCAAACCCTGAATAACCCGGTCTCCATTTCTTCAATCTTGAATTTCACAGGAAGGAACTGCTCGGTCACCCATATATTGGTCTTCGTATGGGGAGTAATAATCCGCGTTGTAAAAGAACCGCCTCCCGCCAATGCTATATAAGGGATCAACTGGTCGGCAAGGAATATATCCACTCCAGCGCCCGAACTTAATTCCGAAAGTATCGACCCGGCTGCGCCATCTCCTACTTTCTCGGCTATTAACCCGGGTTTCCCAAGAGCGCTACCCCCGACAGCCCCGCACCACAATGTTATTCCACTTCCGGTTGAGGCGTAATCTTTTACTTCAAGAGAGATTCTTGCATCGAATCCATTCTCTTGCAACTTTTTTTGCGAAGCTATAGCCTGTCTTTCTGCCACATGGGCAGGCAGGCCTGAGGAGTGGGAAACCCCCTCCACAAGATTGCAGGAATTCGTATCAAAGCTTGCTTTTTTAAGGCTTGAAGGATTTATGACAGCTTCAACGCAGCCATCTCCACGCGGATAATATCCTCTTCTGATGAGCCTGAGGTCGCAGTCGTATCCCATCCGCGAGAGTGCGCCAATTGTCACGTACCTGAGATAATCAATAGATGGCGACCACTGGACATCGGTTCCACCGGTAATCTTTATCCTGACGGCGCAAGGCGCATGCATTGCTGCAGGCATGAAGCATTGCAGGAAAAGGGATATGCTGCCCGCAGTGCCTATATCCATTTCATAATTTCCACCTTTTATTTTCCCGGGCGCAAAATGCATGCGGGTCGATTGCATGCGGCATCCTTCGATATGCGCTTCGCATATTCTTGCCACACTTTCCACGGCTTTTACGTGCTGGGCAGAAAGACCCGGTTTGGGTCTTGCCCGCCTGATATTATCTATTTTGACCTCCTTTCCGGTTACGGCGGAAAGCGCCACGGCTGTTCTTAATATCTGGCCGCCGCCTTCACCGTAGGATCCATCCAGTTCAATCATAAAGGGTTACGCCCCTTTATGACGTATAGGGGTATCTGCGATACCCCATGTTTTGATAAAACTTTCCTAAAGTTTTTCATAATTGATTTCATTTAAAATATACAAGAATAGAAAGGACAAGCAACCCGTTAAACCCTGAAAAGAGCGGGATTAAGAGATTATCATCCATCTTATTGGTGAGTGTTTCCACAACGGTTGCAGTTCCTGCCATTATAAGAACCGCCATCCACCCCGGGAGGAAAATCCATCCGATAATTATGTCAGTTACGAACTCGGCGGCGCATCCTTCGATAGCCCTGTTTTTCAATCCGGGAATCCACATCCTCCCGAACGCCTTTCCGAAAATCGCAGCCGAAGTGTCCCCGAAAGTGGTCATAAGTACGGCAGCCGAAGCGATTTCCTTCGGGAAGACCGAGATTGCGATTATACTTCCTATTGTAAAAAAAACATGCCCGCCAAGCCTGTCCGCTTCTTTTGTCCTGAAAAGACCATGCACGAAGGGCATCTTCTTTCCCCACTCTATCCTGAAATACTCAAGTTCAAGTATCGCAATCAGGTAAACAGTGAGCAGTAAAAGGACTGCCTGTTTCCCGAAATAGTAATAGGTCAGGACGATTATAATCGAGGTCAGGTGAATTGTTTTTCTCTTAAGTTCATTAATCAGGTCGCCGCTTAACATATCTATTCACTTATCCATGTGCACGACTGTGGTATTCCGACTTGTCATAATCCTCGTTCATTGCATCGCCTCACCTATATGAAATATTCGCATGAAGACAATCGCAAGGTATGAGAGGATTATCACAAAAAATATGTAAATAGCCCTGTCAATTAAAGAAACGATAGCAGCAGTGGTGACAGGTATTCCCACCATCGCATAGATGCTGATCATAACAAGTTCCTTGACCCCGAACCCTCCGGGAACAGGAAGAATGGAGGTAATCCAGAGAATAAGTGACAATGAAACGATAAGATGAGAAATGGAAATATCGAATCCAACGCTTTTAAAGACAATATACGTCTTGGAGTAAATCAATGCAAACATGAAGGCTGAAAGCGCTAAATTACTAACGAGGATTCTTCTATCCTCCAATATTGACTTTGAGGTTTTCGCGAACTCTTCCAGACTCAATTCAATTAGCTCCTCAAATTTATTGTATGCCCCAAATCGGTTCCTGATAAACGTGAAAAGTGAAAAATCATAGACTCGCTGCAGGGTCGAATAGAATAACCGTACAACTCTTGTTTTATCGATTTTTCTCCGCAAGAGAAATGCGGTAAATGCAAGGGAAAAAATGATAAGGACTATCATCTCCAAAACAACAGACAGCCACGGGGGGATATTCAGGAACAGGAATATAAAAAGTAATGAAAATATAACCGGAACGGAAAACACAAAACTGTTGCCTGTCTGGTCCATAACAATGGTTGCATACCAGTTCGCATGTTTGCGGCTTCTGGTAACATTCCGAAGGAACATGGCTCTCCCGAAGCCCCCGAAGGTTCTGGCGCGCAGGACATTTGTATTGAGACAATTTCCTCCCATAAGACCAAGGAAAAGGGTGGTAAATCTTATCTTTTCAAGTTTATCAACAAGGAACTTCCATTTTGTGGTCCAGACAAGAAAACCGGCAAGTTCCAATAAAAAAGCAAGAGCTATCAGCTCAGGATTTATGGAGCGCAGGATAATTGCCAGTTTTCCAAAGTCTATTAACCAGAGCACAATCACTAAGGCAACAAATCTGGCTATTAACAGCACATTGCCAGGTTTCATAGGCTCTTAATCAGGACTGATTTGATATAAAAAGCAGCGCATGAATCGTTTTTAATGACGAGCGGGTTGGGGAGTGGGGGTTAGTAAAAAATGTTCCCGCTCGTCGAATCATTATCATGAGTATAATAATATATATACTTTATCCTGGGTTTTGTGGGAAATGGGGCTGGTGAGATTTGAACTCACGATCGACGGGTCTCTCCGAAAACGCCAGGTTTTTGGCGATTTAATCTTTGAGCAGCACGTTCAGTGCTCCAACGGTTCCTCACAGCTTACCGCGTCCGGTTCGCTCGGCAGACCCGTTGCTCATCATCACACCCCGGATTCCGGGGTTTTCCGCTGGAGCCCGTCGCCATGCCGGACTAGGCCACAGCCCCTGATGGTATCGCCTACTTTTATCCGATTGCTATTAAACCTATCTAATCATTATGGATTAATTGCATGATTCAAGGAATCGATATTGCTGCATTGCGAGGACTGGACTGGTTAAAAAAACAAAAACCCGTTGCAGTAAAAGACATCTCCCGCTCCATCCAGGCATTCTCTTTGTGGAATGAGCCGGCATCCGGTTTGATTGAATTATTATTGTCTGGGAAAAAAGACGGATTCTGGGAAACCGATACGCCTATCCTTGATACGGCAAGGGCGTGCAGCGCGCTGGCGGGATGTGGGCAGGCGCAGCCGGATTCGCTCCGCTGGATTCTCAACCAGCAAAAAAACGACAACTGGAGCGATAATGAGATCGATACCGCTTATGCCCTGATAGCGCTCGGGGATAGCGGCGTCAATAATGAAGCTGGATGTGAGTGGCTGGTTCGCAATTACGGGGAAAAGTGGGAACACGCGGGCACGACATCGCTAATTATCACTGCGCTTTTAAAACAGGATGGGAACGAATACAGGTTTTTCATAAACGACAGGGCGGGATGGCTTCTTTCAAAACGGTTGTTCGGAGGATGGACGCATATCGCCACAAGCAACCTTGCGATTCAGGCATTGATACTTGCAGGGGAAAGGGATATTGAAAAGGAAATTAGTCCATCGGTAAAATGGCTTATGGATAAGCAGGTCA
>JAPZAN010000260.1 GCA_027460605.1 Candidatus Methanoperedens sp. | reverse complement strand
TGATGCAAGTTATGAGACTCTTGCTTGCTACTTCTACAACTGGTTTTTTGAAACTTTTCTGTGCTTTTACAAGGGGTACGATTCATCTCATGCTTGAAAGCATGAGGGTTCTCTACCCCTTGACCCCATTTGACTAAAATTAGAAAAAGTAGATGAAAATGAAGCCGGGGTAGATTATTATACGACTGATAATAAATTTGGCATTGAACTTAGCGAAGTTGCTATTAGAGATACTAAAGGGGAGATAGAAAAATTGGAAGAAAATGAGTTCAGATACATAAGAGATGATGTTACTATATATGCTGATAAAATCGCTAATGAATTTGACCCAAGCCTTGAAAAACTTTTGATTATTTCCTTTATAAACAATAAAAATAAAATTAAAAATAAAATAGAAAAAGAAATGCTTCATTATAGAAATAGTAATTTTGAATATGCACTAATTGTTTTGAACTGTAAATATTTTATGTATAAATCCTTATTTTCTGATTGCAAAGACGTATTAAGAGATATTGGATTATCCCATAAAAGTTTAATCGGAGTTGTGATCGTATATCGGAAAAATACAACAGATGATAATGGACATTCACTTACTCCTAATGTACTAATAAAAAACCCTTATTGCAGTTATCAACCATTCCAGATTACTGATAACTTTAAAACAGACTTTAATAAAAACCCCAATAGAATCCATTTTAAAATGAGTAAAGATATAATATCGTTCGATGCGTCTGGACTATTCTATAAAATAAAGAAATTTATGATAAAAAATAAATATTGGGATGAAGATATTGAACCTATTGAGTTTGGATTTGGCTCAAATAAGCCAGTCAAAATCACATATAACAACAAAGAAATTCAGTTTAAAAAATTTGAAAAACCACGGTGCGACAAAATATGAATTATTAAGTTTTATCATATTCAGGATGTTTTGATGATTCCGAGATTTTGAGGAAGTAGTATTTAGGTAACCACAATTAACCATAATCCCGTACTTGAATAATACATGGCTTGCTATCGTTTTTCACCTATAAATAACCAACCACGGAGGACACAGAGAGCACCGAGATTTTTTTCTCTGTGTCCTCTGCGCTCTCTGTGGTTTTTCAAACAAGATAATAAGTCTCCGATTCATCATCGACATATTTATTATATAATAAGCTGTCATGGAGCAAGGAGAATCGCAATGAAGGAACAAGTTGAAGTACGGACGTTAAAAGAAGGAAAGTATGTCCTGATAGACGAAGAACCCTGTGTCATTAAAAGTATTTCTCATGCAAAAACCGGAAAACACGGCTCGGCAAAAGCCAGGATAGACGCTATCGGCATATTTGATAATTCCAAACGTTCAATCATAGCACCAGTGACGGATAAGATATACGTCCCGCTTGTAGAAAGGAAAAACGGGCAGGTATTATCAATAAAGGGCGATGTTGCCCAGATAATGGATAATGCTGATTATTCCACACTCGAACTAAAAATACCGGAAGACCTGAAAGGCAAAATAGAGGCAGGAAAAGATATATCTTATTTGAATTCGATGGGGAAAATGAAAATTGACATGCGTACTTAAATGCAGAATACTACTTTTGCTGATGCAAACTCTGACTACAAAAAAGCCAGATACGTAATCTGCGGCGTTCCCTTTGACGGCACCTCAAGCTTCAGGCTGGGAAGCAGTCTCGCGCCGCAGAAAATGAGAGAAGCCTCATACAATTTCGAGACCTACAGCAGCTTTTTTGATATTGACCTCGTGGATGTGGACATCCATGATGCGGGCGACCTTGAAGTAGCGAAGGATATAGATTCTACTCTTGAGATGATCTCAGTTCATGCCGGGAATTATGTTAAAGACGGAAAAATCCCGATAATGCTTGGCGGGGAACATTCACTTTCGTACCCGTTCGTTAAGGCATGCCAGAATAAATATCCTGATATTGGATTCGTTGTTCTTGATGCGCACATGGATTTGAGGGAGGAATTCCATGGAGAACGAAACAGCCATGCATGCATCTCAAGGCATATTCTTGAAAATGTGACCCGGAAATACGCTTCAATAGGAGTAAGGAGCGGGACGCTGGAAGAGTACGGGTATGTCAAAGAGAAAGGGATTAAAGTGTTCTCTGCCGATGATGTAGCCACGGAAGGCATCGAAAAGATAGTCTCCGGGATTCGGGATTATATCAGGGGTCCTGTTTATCTTTCCATAGACATGGACGCGATAGACCCCGCATATGCGCCGGCGCTTGGGACGCCTGAACCTTATGGAATAACGCCTCGCGATGTGAGGGCTGTAATCTCCTGCCTTGCCCCGGATATAGTGGGATTCGACCTTGTCGAAATTGCGCCTGCTTATGATTCTGGTAATACCGCGCTTCTTGGCGCAAAGCTTGTCCGCGATTTTATTATGGCAAGTGCAAAAGCAAAATCATAGGTTGCCTCGCAATCTTTCGGCGTAAAGTATTCTTTTAACTGCAAGCTGGTACGCCGCCGTCCTCATGCTGCAATTCTCTTCCTGGCACAATGCATGAACGTCATTGAATGAAGTTACCATGATTTTTTCAAGCTTTTCAAGGACTTTATCTTCCTCCCAGTAATCATTATTGAGGTTCTGGCTCCACTCAAAATAACTCACGACCACGCCGCCCGCATTGGCAAGTATATCGGGTATGAGCATTATTTTCTTATCTGAAAAAACATTATCTGCCTCTATCGTTGTCGGTGCATTGGCAAGTTCCAGGACTATTTTTGCTTTCACATCGGCTGCATTTTTTTCATTAAGCTGTTCAGAAAGCGCAGCAGGAATCAGGATATCGCAATCACTGGTAAGCAATTCATCATTTGTTATGTTTTTACTCCCCGCAAAATCAACAACGCTTCCGGATTGTTCCTTATGCTTCATCACAGCCGGTATATCAAGACCGCCTTCTGCAATGATACCGCCTTTCGAATCACTCACCGCTATGACCTTATATCCCCTCTCATGGAGTATCCGGGCGGCATTTTCACCGACATTCCCAAAGCCCTGGATAGCGATATTAACTTCCTGTTTCCTGATACTCCTCTTTTTCAGGGCCTCCTCAAGAACAAGTATGCCGCCAAGCGAAGTAGAATAGTTGCGCCCTTTGCTGCCGCCGAGTTCAATCGGTTTCCCTGTCACCACAGCAGGCGTATGTTCGCCTTTTATCCGCTCATATTCATCCAGTATCCATGCCATGATTTTTTCATCAGTATAAACATCAGGCGCCGGGATATCCTTGTAAGGCCCTATGTAATCGGAGATGGCGCGGATGTAACTCCGGGTCAGCCGCTCAAGCTCATGCCTGCTTAATTCCTTGGGATTGACCACTACGCCGCCTTTTGAGCCCCCAAAAGGTATGTTTACCACTGCGCATTTGAGCGTCATCAGGAATGCTAAGTCCCTGACATCGTCAAGTGTCAATTCAGGATGGAACCTTATGCCGCCCTTGGCAGGACCTCTTGCATCGTTATATTGCACCCTGTACCCCAGAAACATTTTTGTTTTCCCTGAATCCAGTTGTACGGGGAAATGAACCGTAAACGAACGCCTTGGCATATCCAGCAGGTCAAGTTCCTCTCTTGACAGCTCAAGGTAGCTGTATAGGTCCTCCAGTTCACTGATACATTTTTTACACAGGTTTTCCTCATCTGCATGTATCCTTTCGTGATTCCTGATTATCATAATTTCCAATCTCCTGATTAGTTTATTTGATTTGCCTGCCTTAAGAAAGTTTGCATAGAAGAAATTTTCTGGTTTGAAAACCACCGAGCGCACAGAGGACACATATAGTGAAGTTCTAAAATACCCGTATTTTGCACTTGAAGAATAAAGAATTCACTGCAGAATAATTCACCGCAGAGGACGCAAAGAACGCAAAGCAGCGCAATATTTACTTTGCTACCTTCGCGCTCTTTGCGGTGATTGCCAACTGATGCGCAGTATAAACTGCGGAAATTTAAGAGCTACTCTATAGTAAAACCACAACTCTCTGTGCTCTCTAAGCGTCCCAAACGCTCAAGGATGGACCAGGCTACCCTACTATCCCTTCGGGTGGCACAATAATAGCGTGATAAGATAAAATCTTTGCCCTTGTAATTATTCACGACATTTTTCTTTCATGCCATGCTTTAAGCCCCAGGATGCCCACATCAAACTCAATATGGCTATCATTGCAAGAATGACGACCAGAATAACGGCGATTTTTTGAAAAGTGCTGAGTGACGCAGTGAAGAATGCAACGTAAATTATTGCAAATATCAACCCGCCAAATAGAACTACTATGGATAAAGCGACCCTTAGCGCAAGTCCCGGCGGCGTTTCCCGGCTTTCATTTTGGTTCATATATTATGTACCTCCTCCCAATAACTATTCCAAATTTTAAGCAATATCATTCCTAAACCTCTCCTAATAAGATTGTATGACATCTGAGGGAGTAATAGTTTTCGATGTAATTCGGCGAAACCTTTCAAATATACAGCAAACAAAAATCAGGCGGAAATTGCAAGGTAAGTAGTTTTAAATGATAATGAGATAATATAAAATTCTAAATGGAAAAAGAGAGGAATAATAACTTGTCTGAGGGTACTAAGTATCCAGATTTTATCGTGAATGTGATGAGAGAGAATGATGATTTTCTTATTAAATATGCCAAGGAAACAAACGATGAAGTCTCGGAACTAATAAACGATTCTATAGATTATATGGTGATTTTTGTGAAAAAAGGTGAAGAAAATTGGGCTAAATCTACGATGGCTTTTTTCACTATCCATATGTTTATGCCATTGAGTTATGCGATTTATGTGGATTTACTAGCTGGAAATATACTTGTATGTTTTATGGAGCTTAGACTGATGCTCGAATCGCTTACGAAATGCTATCTCGCAGATTTAAAATATCCAGATAGTACTTTTTTTCAAGAAAAACTCGAATTATTAGAAAAAGAGACGAAATCGAAGAATGGTAAGACAATATCAAAAAGAGAATATGACTTCATGAAGGAGTTTGATAAAGAGCTTGGCTTTAATGAGTGTTCCATTAAACTATGGGGGAAACTTTCTAAAGATTGGGTTCATACAAAAGGAGTTATGGACAAAGTTGTATATCAAATAGCTGAAAAGTCTAATGTACCTTCTTGGGGTTTAGTAATACCGTGTAACTTTTTGAAGGCTGATTTGGAAGATATTGAAGAGTTACACAAGAGGATATCTCAATTTAGAAATTTATTAAAAATTACAATGAAGAATTACAAACAAGAATTTAGTTTTGAAGAAATATAACTACAATTTACCACAACCCCTTACTAATGACATGACCTACATAACGAACTTTGATTTTGATGATTGGAAGATGATAGTGCCTTTGGAATTTTAAAGATCAGACAAGTTTTTATCCTTTATACTCCCCGCTCACCACTTCCCTTATCCTGTCCGCTGTCTTGGGTCCCACAAGCTCGACTTTCATCAGCTCTTCGCGCGATGCAGCCATGATTCGTTCCACGCTGCCAAAATGCCGAAGCAGGTTCCTCGCCACAACCGGTCCTATCTCGGAAATGGCTGATACAAGATATTCCTGCTGCTCTGGAAGGGTGGAAGCTGTTTTTTTGCCATGCAGGTTAATTTCCCGCTTTGAGTCCACCTGTTCCCTTTTCGCTATTACGCTAATCAGCGCCGCAGTATCCTCCTCATCCCTGCTGAAGATGATGGGAATCCCGAAGTCAATGGTAATGGCGGCAAGCACCCCGCGTATTACATTGGGATGCACCTGCCTTGCCGTATATATCCCCTCACCTTCGATAATCATTAAAGGACGGTCATACGCGCGTTTAAGGTCTGATACCTGCCCGAACAAATCCCTCCCGTCAAGCAGCGTGCTCAAGAAATCTTCTGCGGTCTTTCTTTCGATACCCACCCTGTCACTCACGACATAGTCCCCGACTTCAAGTGTAGTCAACGTTACATCTGTTCCCAGTTTCTCAAGGGTGTGAACAACATGGGAACGAATCTCCCTCTGGTCAACCATGACCTTGACAACGGCGCTGGTTTTTGATTCCTGCTTTTGCTGTGCCGGGAAATCCACAAGTTTTGTCTGCCCGCCTGCCGCATCCTGAAGGTTCCCTTCATCAACATGAGGTTTCTCAGCAACTGGGGCTTCCGGTTCAAGTTCCAGGTTTTTCATTGTCCTGAACATGTTTTTCTCCTTGCGGTTGCTGCTCCAGTAATACGCCTCGTCCTTTGACCCTTTCGCCATCAGGACCACGACGCGCCCGGCATGTTTCCTTCCAGTCCTTCCTTTTCTCTGGATGCTTCGTATCTCCGAAGGGACGGGCTCGAAAAACACCACAAGGTCGGTCGAAGGTATATCCAGGCCTTCCTCTGCCACCGATGTAGCCACAAGCGTATTATATTCTCCATCCTTGAATTTTTGGATTATCTCTACCTGCTGTTTCTGGGTAAGACCGGTATCCTTGTACCTGCTTGCCTGGCCCACGAACCTGACAGGTTTTATTCCCTGAACTTCCTTAAGCGAACTGGCGACAAGTTCAGCTGTATCCCTGTAGTTTGTGAAAACTATAACCCGTGATTGCGGGTTCTCAAGCACCTGTTTTGCAACGAGTTCTTTCACCACGTTGAGTTTCGGGTTGTTCCCGTCGCAGCCCCCGAGATGATGCACCGCCTGGCGCATGCTCAGGTCATCCATCAGACGCTTTGCAGCTTTGCTCCCTGATTTTGACCTCGCCTCGTTCTCAAGCCGCTCAAAATATTTTGATAATGCAGACGCGCCCTGTGTTTCCGAGAGCTCGATGGCATGGCTTACCTTGAAGACTTCAGCAAGGAGCGAGGTTCCCTGGTAAACTTTCTGGTCCGGGAATGAACGCAACTGCGACTGGAGCCGCGCCTGCAGGTCAAGCATTTCCCTTTTTGATAACCTTGTCTGGTAATTTGAAATGAAACCGAGTTCACGCAGCTTGCTTAGCCTGTCTGAAAGGACTTTTTCCATCAACAGTTTTAATCCTTTAATCTCAACCGGTATGGGAACATACTTCCACTCGATGTCCTTATCGAAAATATAAGGGCTGACATCAGGGTCGGAATCCGTCCTCATTTCGACTGATTTGATATGGAGGTTGGTACAAACTTCCTGTATTTTTCCCTGGTTGCTTCCCGGGCTTGCTGTAATGCCGAGGATTAGGGGGTCATGGTTTTGCAGGTGGTATTTCTCTGCAATATACACATACGAGTAATTTCCTGTCGCCCGGTGCGCTTCATCAAAAATTATGCATGAAACTTTTTCAAGGTCGATTTTTTTCCCGAGGAGGTCGTTCTCAATAACCTGCGGCGTGGAAACCACAAGCTGCGCATTCTCCCACATGCCAGCCCTTTTATGGGGAGGCGTATTTCCTGTGAACATCGCGACATTCTCAGCAGGTATATTGAGGGTCTCCCTGAAAAAAGCGGCATGCTGTTCAACAAGCGGTTTTGTGGGGGAGAGGAGCAGGACTTTTCCTTTTGGAAGCCGTGAAACCATAACAAGCAGGGCGACTACGGTTTTTCCAAGACCGGTAGGAAGAACAACGAGGGTCGATTTCCTTATAGCCTCCCCTGCAAGTGCAAGCTGGTATAATCTCTTTTCAACTGTATCGGGTTTTAAAAGGGGATGATTAATGTATTCCGTATCAATCATTCTTGATTGGAAACATTACCGAATATTTGCCGACCTGTTCAAATGTGAGTTTATGTTTGTGAAGTAATTCAATCAAATAGCGTTTTGTTGCTGGTTGTCCCATGATATTCACCTATGATAGTATTTCTTTATATGCGTATGCTTTATTACATAAAACAGGTATATCAAGGTATCTTCAGGTGAAACAAAAATGGCAGATAATGATATTGATGTTGTCCAAACAACCGAAACTGAAATCGGTGGAATTAAAAAGACGTTAAAAAAATTCAAAAGGAAATGCACCGTTGTACGAGTCGCACAGGCAAAAGGATGGAGAAACGTAGTGGTTTCAGATTCAAAAGAAAATAAGAAATACTTTTTCGGAAAAGTTCTCAATCCACCGCCTGAGATTAATCCCGGCGATGAATTGTATATCGGTTTTGAAGACCTGCCTTATGAACTGCCGGGAATAAAGCAGAAGATTATCCTCATGACCCTTGATGGTTTCCAGCTCGATTGGACTCAGATTTAAGGCTCTGCGACGATAGTTCCGTTCATGTTTGTATTTTCTTTCAGATAGAAACTATACGTTCCGGTTTTCTTGAATATATAACGAAATTCCTTGTCGTTTGCAAGCAGTTGGGCATCGAAAAGGGCTTCACTGCTAACAAGAGTGATGGTGTCTATTCCGGTATTTCTCCAGACGATTTCATCACCTAGTTTGATTGTTTGTTTATTTGGAATAAAGCCCCGTCTGCTATCCAATTTTACCAGTGTCTTATTACCGGTCGGCGTAACCTCGGGGATAGTAGTAACTGTCGGGGTTTGAACCGGGGTTTGTGTAATTACAGGAGTCGGTGTTGTCGTGGGTATATTGTCGCCCTGTTTTTGCGTGGCCGGGTAAAGGAAAAATGCCCATGCAAGTCCGCCCAGAACAAGTATTGCCAGGGCTACTGTTATGATTTTGTTAATGTTAGATGATGGCTCAGGCTTTGGCTGCGCTTTTGGAGGTATGGCCTTTGGCGGTGCAGGCGGAATTTTTACTTCCTCTTTTTTTGCCGCAAGAGGCGCTTCAGTTACAGGCTTTGAAACTATATCGCTTGCGCCTGTTAAATCCCTGCTCCAATTGCATTTCGGGCACGTTTGTGAAATCGGATAATCAATACTGCCCATGGCTAATTCTTTTTTAATAGTCTTGGTTACCAGAGGCTCACCGCATTTTGGACATTTATCTTGCATTTCGA
>JAPZAN010000259.1 GCA_027460605.1 Candidatus Methanoperedens sp. | reverse complement strand
TATAAACTGAGGCTTCCCTTGCTGCTACTGGCATGTTGGATGTGTTCGCGATAAGAACTGTTCTCTCCATTAAAGGTCGGCCGGTTTTTGGATCTTTGATTTCCGGGAATTCATAAAGAACGTCAGCCATTTCATTGCCGCGTTCCCCGCAACCGATATAAACCACTATTTCAGTATCGCTCCATTTTGCAAGCTGCTGCTGTGTAACGGTTTTTCCGCTTCCGAACGGGCCCGGGATAGCCGCTGTCCCACCTTTTGCAACAGGGAATAGACCATCAAGGATTCTCTGGCCTGTTATCAGTGGTGTGTTCGGCATCAGTTTCTTGCTGACAGGTCTTGGTTTCCTGACCGGCCATTTCTGCATCATTGTGAGTTCGATACCGCCTGTAAGAGTACAGATCACAGCATCAACTTTGAATTTCCCCTTCTTTATTTCGCTTACGGTTCCCGAAACCTTCGGCGGGACAAGTATCCTGTGCTCGATATTTTGGGTTTCCTGAACGGTGCCTATCACTTCACCGCCGTTCACCTTGTCGCCCTTCTTTACTGTCGGGACAAAATCCCATTCTTTCTCGCGCGAGAGACCGTTCGCTGAGACGCCGCGTTTTATGAAATCGCCCATAGTATCTTTTAAAACCGGAAGTGGGCGCTGGATTCCATCGTATATGCTCTCAAGGAGCCCTGGCCCGAGTTCAACAGACAATGACATGCCTGTATTTTCTACGGGTTCACCTGGCCTTAATCCAGAAGTTTCTTCATATACCTGTACTGTGGATTTCTCCTATAAATTTCACCTTTATTTTTCATTTTCAAAGACACCTACTGTTTTATGTTGAATATTGATATGAGTTTTTATTATTTCCATAGATCAACACCCACCGCCTGTTTTATTTTATCTCTCAGGTTTGTGCTCTCGCCTTTTCCGCCAATGGCTATTACAGTGGGTTCCACGGAATTATCAAGTATCTGCTGCATATTGGGGGATAACGTCTTCATGTCATCATTATGGATAACCAGAATCCCGACATTTTTATCGTTCAGAACGGTCTGTATTTTGGCTTCGATATCCGAAGATGTTGCATCATAGGTTTTCCGAATGCCTGCGAGCCGAAAGCCAATTACAAAATCGCTTGTTCCGACAACTGCAATTTCCATTTACATCACCAGGTGGGCTTTTATTATATCTTCGGGAAGATTTGTCTCTTTTCCGCGCACGATTATTCTCAGGTTATCCACTTCTATCTTCTTGCTCAGGATGTAATCAAGGACAGGAAGGATAGATAGCGGGTAGTAATACGATATGCTTGATGCGTAAACAAGACCATATTTATCCAGCCGCGTTTCAATATGGATAAGGGAACCCAATTCAGCGCTGATATCAGATATCGCTTTCCAGTAAGAGAATTCCTCAAGGGCGCGTACGAACTCGGAAAAAGACATGGCTGAAAGCCTTCCGAGGTCGTTCTCTTTAAGTTCCATACCGCCCGGGATAAGCATCTTTATTATTTCATCGCGTTCCATACCGGCGCGCTTCATCCTGAAAAGAATTTTTAAGTTTTTCAAATCTATCTCGGTTCTCAGGAATTTCAGGAACAATTTATTCCCGGAAGCTGAGGCTGCTTTTATAAGGTTTGAATAGTATAATTTATCAAGAGAATTCTCGACATCCGCCAGGACGCCTTTGTATCCTTCAAGAGCGGGATAATATGGCGTTTTTGCAAATGCAGCGATTACACCCTCAATCGTGCCGATTTTTACAATCTCGGTCAGGTCCCGGTATCTCAACTGGCCGGCTGAAATTACATCTTCCAGGATTTCTTCCTCGCTTGCACCCGAAAATTTACCCCTGAGTACGGTTTTTATATTCCAGATATCAAAGGAGCGAAGATATTCGGTTATCAGGAAGTTGGCTTCATTCTGCGACACATCTATTAATTTGCGGTAGGTCAATGCCAGGTTCTGGTTCAGCGCATGTTCGAACAGGTCGGTACCCCTGTATTTTTTCCCAAGTTCATCAACATCATTTTTATATTCGGATTCCCCGATAAAACGGGTTATCTCGGGTATTTCCATGTTAAGGAACTTAGGATACATATCCCTGGGGATGAGTTTTCCCTTCATAGCCCGGACTCTTGCTACGATATATGCGTATTTTGCACCGTCTGAAGCTCCCATTCCTTATTTCACCTGAACAAGATATCGGAAACCTGTTTCAATGACTGTTCGCTAACATCTTTTAGAATCGTGTCATACTTGAAGTCAAGGACTTCCGTCCCGTCGGCATTTTCTACAACAACGCCTCCGATACAGTCAATCTCGCCTGCATACTCAAGTTTGGTAAGTTTTGAAATCGCCTGCTTGTCTTTGTGCCTTGAGTATATTTTACTGTTCCCGCTTTCATTTTTTTCGATAATCGATTTCAGGAGCTTCTGGTTTTTCTCTGCCGGCAGTTTCTGGATTGCATCCCTTGTCGTCACATATACTTCGTCAAGGATTTCCTTGCGAGCATTAAGTATCGCTTTTTTGACCTCAAGATTTGCGCTGGATAGTTCCTGCTGCCTCAATCTATCGATTTCTTTTTTGATAGACTCTTCCTTTTCCGCCCTGGTTTTATCGGCAGTGGCCCGGGCATCCGCAATAATCTTTGAGACTTCCGAAGAGGTCTCCTTGCTGATTTTTTCAGCCTCTGCCTTGCCCCTGGCTTTGATTTCTCCAACTATCGCATCAAGTCCCATATTCTTGCCTTAGAAGACGAACAATAATATCAGCGCTACTACCAGACCGAATATGACAATAGACTCGGGGATGACCGTCATCAGCAGACCTTTACCAAAGAATTTTTCATCTTCGGCCATTGCACCTACTGCCGCCGCGCCTATTGCCTGTTCTCCAAGACCCGCGCCTATACCTGCGAGTCCTACTGCCAGTCCTGCTCCTACTGCTACCATTCCAGCTTGTGTTGGATCCATATTTTTTTATTCCTCCGTATATTTTCTATTATAACCAAAGGGGACGTATTTATTACCTCCGCCTTCATAAAATTTAGTGAAAAATTCCACGTACTGAAGCCTCAGGGAATGAAGTCCCGGGCCCAGTATCCCCAATAACAGGTTTATTAAATGCCCGATTAACAGGATTAATACACCTACAAGGGCAAGACCGATTCCTCCTCCGAGCAATACCCCGTCAGGCCTGATGAAAAGCTTCATGGAAAGCGTATTTACCGCAAGGGCTATTCCTGCAGAGGATAATCCTATTGCAAGTATCCTTGCGTAAGAAAGGACGTTGCTCAATAGTGTGGGTATCTCCATTATCGAGATGAAACCCTCTCCTTTTATCAAAAGTATGATTCCGATAACAGCGAGTCCAACTCCCCCAACGAAAACAGGGTCACTGGATTGTACCGGCAATTTTGACATCAAAGCCGGCATTAATTTAGCTATAGCGGCAACGCCGCCTAATAATATCATCATCCAGCTCCCCTTCTCGTAAATGGCATGCTTTAATCCGTGCTCTATCGTAATGTTCCTGAAGCCCAGGACAAGACCCAGGAAAATATGAACAATGCCAATTAATAATGTTATCAAAAGCAGCGATTGCACGGATTCAAACCTGTGGACCGGAATATGGATTCCAGCTATAGCAGGTCCTGCAATGCCGAGTAACCCGTATTCCATTTCGCCCTTGACTTCCACGTTAAATAGCGGGAAACCGAAAAATTCCCCGTATATAACACCTAATAATATAGATAAAACGGCTGAAAGGAATAATATCAATGCAAGCGCGTTCAGCCCCCCGCTCTTGAACTTGTTTTTAATCACAACAGCAATACCGGCTATTAGAATACCGTATCCCACATCTCCGAGCATGATGGCATAAAACAGCGGGAATGTGATGAAAACCAGAGATGCCGGGTCTATCTCCCCGTATTTTGGGGTTGCAAATGTATTTATTAAAAGTTCAAACGGTTTTGCAGGCCCAGGATTTTCAAGCTCTATAGGTATTTCTTCCTCTTTTGCCTCCTCTTCGAGCCCGGTCAGGTATACCAGCCCTCCCGTACTTTTCTGCAATTCTGATTCTATTTCATCGTATTTTCTTGAAGGAACCCATCCATCTATGATAAATGCATTGGGGCTTGTGGCGAACCGCAGCGGAGCTTCTGCTTTCTGGGTCTCAACGGAAAGGTATTCATCCGCCGCCATTATGAACTCGGAATACTCTTTCCTGATGTTTTCAAGTTCCGACTTTATGGATGCATGTTTTTCTTTGAGAATGGCTATCTCTTTTGTGAGTTCATCAAGCAGTACAGGCGGATTCCCTTTTAAACCGGGTACCTTAAATTCAACATACGTGCGCTCTTCCTGCAAGAGTTTCTGGACATCATCCGCAAATGCTACCGGGACAAAAAGTGCGAAAATCTTCCTTTTTTCATGTTCCCCGGTAATTAATTCATATTTATCCGTTATCCTGGAAATATTGGGTTCGATATCGGCGTCGATATATCCCGTGAAAACTTTTAATGTTTCATAACCCTCGTAGTCGTCCAGGGACAATGGAAGTCCGAAGAAGGGTTTAATTGAAGATACGAGATCTTCTTTTTCCTTAATCTTGAATTCTATGCTTCTTAAATCATCAAAACGGGATGAAACTTCTTTTTGAAGCTCACTTATTTTTTCATCTATCCGGGAAGGTAATTCCCCGGAACTTTGCTTCAGGGCAGGTTCTTTTTCCTTCACACCGAGCTGGTTCGATATTGCCCGGAGCGAAAGAAGATGCTCCGAGAGTCTTGAAGCATTTTTTAAAGGTCGTCCTATCTTGAAATCTTCATTCTCTTCCGAATAATCCGATATATGCAGGACGTTTAACCTGTGTAATGTGGATATCGCCGGCTCCATGAGGTCTTTTGTTCCTGCAATCATGACCCGTGTCATTTTTGTGGGTTTAAGCATTCGCCGCCCTCTCGAACTCGGTTAAAATAAATTTTACAGCTTTCGGGATATTCTTCTTGGCTTTCTTTTTGATATCTTCGGCTTCGGATACGCCCTTTTCTACGATTTTTTCCCTCTCATCCTTAATAACTTCCCGTGCTTTATTTATCTCGGCTGCTGCATATTCGAGAGCTTCTTCTTCAGCCTTTTTAATGATTTCCCGGGATTGCGCTTTTGCTTCGTTTATTTTTTGATTCCTGACTTCATTTACTTGCAGGACTAACTTTTTAGCTTCTTCTTCTGCCTGCCTGATATCAGATAAAATTTCAGCTCGTGTCATTCAATTCCTCATGAACAAAATAATAGCCTCGTTTTGACTCACTTGCATAGGAGAGCCCCTACTTAAATTATTCGGTTTTAAATTGTTTTTGCAATGGCGCTTATCTATTTCTAATGAAAAATCGTTTTAAATTATTTTATCACATCATATCCGGCATTAATCCATTCCATGATTCCGCCTTTCATGTTATAGATTTCTTTAAATCCGTTATTTACAAGTATTTCACTTGCCTGTAAGCTGCGGTGACCGGACCTGCAATAGACCAGGATTTTCTTATCACGCGGCAATTCATTCCACCTTTTATCAAGAACCTGCACCGGTATCAGTGTTGAATTCCTAATATGCCCTGCATCGTATTCTTCCTGCGTTCGCACATCAAGGATGAGAACATCACCGCTGTCTATCATTTCTTTAGCCTGCTGGACTGTAATGTCTATATATTGCGTTTTTTCGGGCGGTTTTGTGGTGGTGATGCAGCCTGATAGTGCGGCAATCAGTACGAGGTACACAAATAGAATAGAACAAGTCTTCTTCATTTATGCTATCATTGTTCTCAAAGATTAAAGAGATTTTGGGGGACGGAGTTATGGGGGGAGCTTCCAGAGAATGCATCACGGGACGGAATAGTTTTAGTAACCAAATCCAAAAATTAGGATAACCGAAATATTGATATACCTAATACTCAATATTAGGTATACCTAATAAGGTGAATATCATGTTTGAAACACTTACTATTACATTAAGGGAAGGAATAGAAGCCGCGCTTGTAATCGGGATAATACTTGCATACCTTGGCAAGACCGGCAAGCAGGCGCTGAAAAAATACGTATATGCAGGAATAACAGCAGCTGTGGCTGGAAGCATCGCAACAGCGCTTGCAATCCAGGCGCTCATGGCAGAATGGAGTGAGTTCATGGAGGGCTTGATGTTCTTCATAGCGGCATTCTTCCTTGCCACAATGCTCTTCTGGATGCACCGCACCTCAAAACACATAAAGCAGGACATCGAAGCAGGCGTTGAAAGCGTATTCAATAAATGGCAGGCGCTCGGAGTTCTGGCGCTCACGTTCTTCATGATATACAGGGAAGGCGCAGAAGTAGTATTGTTCCTCTCAGCCATGGCAAAAGAGGCAAGCTTTAGTACTGTGCTTGAAGGCGCCGCAGGTCTGGCGCTGGCGGTGGTGTTTGGTTACCTGTTCATTAAAGGCAGCCTGAGAATGAACCTTGGAAGGTTCTTCAAGATAACAGGTGTTATGCTCGCCGTAATAATCTTCCAGTTAATCATAGGCGGCATCCATGAGTGGTCAGAAGTGGGAATCATAAACCTGAGCCAGACCGGGATGAGTATAATAGGTCCGCTGGTGAAGGAGTCGGCATCCATTGTATTCACAGGAATAATGCTTGGTTTCCTTGTGCTGTTATTTGTAATGGTGCCGTGGAAACAGGTCAACACTGAGGGAATTGAAGGCATTGAAAAAAGAAAAGTGCTCGGAGCTATGCGTAAAGAGAGAAATAAGAAAATCGCAGTAGGCATAGTAGCAGCATTTTTAATACTTGCTTTCGCAAGCGCCCAGATATCGACGCTGCCGGCGGGAGTTGACCCGAAGCCTGAGAAAGTGAGCGTAACAGGAAACGAGGTAAGGATTCCAGCAGCAAGCGCATCTGACGGTAATTTGCATAAATACGTTTGCGACATGCAGAATCATCCTGCAAACTGCTCCATGCACGGCAGCGATGGTAAAGCCAATGCCAGGATTCTTTCGATTACGAGAAGTGACGGAAGTGCTGCCGTAGCTTATGATGCCTGTGCCCTGTGCGGAGCAGCAGGGTATGTACAGGAGGGGGAGCAGCTCATATGCAAGCGGTGCGGAGCACCGATTAACCCTGATACCATAGGCGAAGCAGGGGGATGTAACCCTATACCTTTACTATATAATGTTGAAGGCAATGAGATTGTGATACAAACAAAGGACATTGGGGAAAAGGCGGATCTGTTTAAGTAATAACGTGGAGTTTTAGAATGTTCTTTCGCCTGCTCCTTAAAGCAATCCAGAGAAGAAAGCTAAGAATAGCTTTAGCGGTTTTAGCTGTAATAATGGGCGCATCCATAGCTTCAACTTTGCTCACCATATCATTTGACATCAACGATAAGATGGGAAGGGAATTGAAGAGCTACGGCGCAAACATTCTTTTACTGCCTTCTGAAGATGAAAAATTCATAAACGAGAGCGAACTCTATAAAATGAAGACCATCTTCTGGAGGCACAACATAATAGGCTACTCTCCTTACCTTAGCGACACGGTGAAAATAAAAAACGAGGAAATAGTGCTTAGCGGCACCTATTTAGAAGAGGAAATTAAAGTGCCGGGATTCAAGAAAACCTTTATTGGCGAAAGAAAAGTCGAAGAGAAGGAGGCTGTTTTTAAGACAGGAGTAAGGACAATAGCTCCATGGTGGAGAGTGGATGGAGAATGGCCCTCGCAAGGAGAGGCTCTCGTAGGTATAAGCGCTGCTGAAAAGTTAGGGTTAAAGCAGGGAGACCTTTTTAATGCAGGGTTTGGCAGCGATAATACGAGTTTTAAAGTTTCAGGCATACTATCAACCGGCGGAGACGAGGATGGTCAGGTAATAGTTTCTCTTAAGGATGCCCAGCAGTTTTTTGGCAGGCAGGGTATGGTTGACCGCGTGGTTGTGAGCGCTCTCACCAAACCTGAGCCTGAAAAGAAGACAGACCCGGACAAGCTGCCGCCTGAGGAATACGAAACCTGGTACTGCACGCCATATATTTCCTCCATAATGCTCCAGATAGAAGAGGCGGTTCCCGGCGCAAGCGCCAAGCCTATCAGGCAGGTAGCGGACAACGAGGGAAAACTGCTTAAAAAATTTGAAGGGTTAATGTTTTTAATTACAGGTATAGCCATGATATCAGCCTCTCTCGGTGTAAGCGCAGCCATGACCACCTCGATTTTCGAGAGGAGAAAGGAAATCGGGTTGATGAAATCAATAGGAGCAGACGGAGCCCAGATATCAGGGCTTTTCTTTGCCGAAGCCCTCGTTATCGGCGTCGCGGGTGGGGCGATTGGCATTCTCATCGGCGCTGTACTTGCAAAGCTTGTAGGCATGTGGGTATTCGGCGTAAGTATAAGCCCTTCACTTTTGGCTGCCTTAATTTCAGGAATACTTTCGGTAGTAGTGGCTCTCCTGGGAAGCATGATGCCTGTGAAAAGGGCAGTAGAGATAGAGCCGTCAATAATACTAAGGGGTGATTGAATTGTTCGCCCGTCTTGTGATGAAATCAATATGGGTAAGAAGAGAGCGATTCCTGATTGCCGTGGTTGCGATTATGCTCGCTGCTGCGATGGTGACTCCGCTCCTGACCATCTCTTTTGATATAAGGGAGAAAAT
Organism: Candidatus Methanoperedens sp.; assembly: GCA_027460605.1. GTDB lineage: Archaea > Halobacteriota > Methanosarcinia > Methanosarcinales > Methanoperedenaceae > Methanoperedens. The sequence continues at coordinate 14,191 of JAPZAN010000259.1, read as the reverse complement.
GGGGAAAGAGCTTCGAAGCTACGGCGCCAATCTCATTATCCTCCCCGAAGAAGGCGGCTCTATCAGTAAATTCGATGCTTCACATCCCTCTATCATAGGTACTGCGCCCTTCCTTTATTTCAAAGCCAATAATATCGAATTTGCCGGGACGGATATGCAGGCGGCGAGAAAAATGAATCCCTGGTGGCATATAGAAGGCGCGCTTCCGGGAAAGGAAGAGGCGCTTCCCGGCATTAATGCAGCAAAAAAACAGGGACTTAAAACAGGCGATGCGCTGGACATAGGAGATAGTTCCTTTAAAGTCTCAGGCGTACTCGACACAGGCGCGTCAGACGACGACAGGATTTTCATTGATTTTGAAGAGGCTGAGGCGATTTCGGGCAAAAACGGAGCGACCCTTGTCCAGGTAAGCGTTCTTGGAGATATCGAAGCCGTTATAAAATTTCTTGAAAGCAAAAACTACAGGGTCAAGAAGGTCAGGCAGGTGGCTGAGAGCGAGAGCGCCCTTCTTGACAAAACCCAGCTTTTGCTCTCGCTCGTCGCTCTTTTTGTGCTTTCGGCAGCAATCCTCGGATTGTTGAGCACCATGATAACCGGCGTGCTTGAGCGAAGCCGCGAAATAGGGCTGATGAAAGCCATCGGGTGCGGTAACGGCAGGCTTGCAGCCATATTTCTTGCAGAGGCTGCGATAATAGGGGCAGCGGGCGGCATCCTCGGATACTTTGCCGGACTTTTGCTTTCCCAATATATAGGGATGGAGATATTCCGCACGGCGGTCTCGTTAAAGCCTGAGGTATTTGTTCTCACCATCCTTGTCTCGATACTTGTGGCTCTGGCGGGAAGCATGCTGCCGATACGGCGCGCGCTTTCCATAGAGCCGGTGATGACGCTCAGAGGCGATTAATCTATGATAACAGCAAAGAATATTATAAAAAAATACGGCAACACATGCGCGCTTAAGAATATCAGTTTCACCATTGAAAAAGGAGAATGGGCAAATATAATGGGACCCTCAGGCAGCGGGAAGACCACGCTGTTGAATTTAGTAGGGTGTCTTGATTCTCCCACAGAGGGTTCCCTGGTCGTAAACGGGATTGAGACAGCGAAGCTCAACCAGAACGAGCGCACACGGTTCAGGAGGGAAAACATTGGATTGGTTTTCCAGCAGTTCCACATGATACCCCATCTTACCGCGCTTGAGAACGTGATGATAGCCCAGTACTTCCATAGCATCGAGGATGAAGGAGAGGCAATAGAGGCGCTTACGAGAGTGGGCATGGAGCATCGGCTGAATCACCTGCCTTCCCAGCTTTCAGGCGGGGAGCAGCAGCGTGTGTGCATTGCAAGGGCGTTGATTAACCAGCCTGAAATAATACTGGCAGACGAACCCACGGGAAACCTTGATAAAAAGAACGAGGAAGCGGTGCTTGATATATTCCGGGAACTCCATAGCAATGGGAAAACGATAGTAATCGTGACCCACAATCCCGAGATAGGCGAAATAGGGGACATGATAATGCAGATATCGCATGGTGAGATAGTATAGCAAAACTTTATCGATAGTTTCTTTTAATCCAAGCGCCAATAAGTAATTCCATGGCAATCCACCCAATTGAATACCGCTACGGGAACCCTGAGATGAAGGCAGTGTGGAGTGAAGAAACACGACTCCTGAAAATGCTGTCTGTTGAGGCGGCGCTTGCAAAAGCCGAGGCGTTCACAGGTTATATTCCGGAAGGGACAGAAAAGAAAATAGCCGCGGGGGCGGACAAAGTTATACTTGAAAGGGTCAAGGAAATAGAAGATGAAATCCATCACGATGTTATGGCTGTTGTTCTTGCGCTGGCGGAACAGTCGGGAGATGGCGGGAAATGGGTGCATTTCGGCGCAACCTCCAATGATATTCTCGATACAGCCACAGCGCTCCAGATAAAAGATGCAATTTTGATTTTTAGAAAAGAGACCGCAAAATTGCGCTCCGTACTTCTGGATATGGCTTTGTCGCATAAGAATACTGTATGCGCAGGACGCACGCATGGGCAGATAGGCGTCCCCACGACATACGGCTTGCGCTTCGCAATATGGGCATCGGAGATGGACAGGCATATTGAACGCTTAGACCAGTTGATGCCGCGCGCGACAGCAGGTAAAATGAGCGGCGCTGTTGGAACGCAGGCAGCCTTCGGGAAAAAGGGCATCGAGATACAGAAAAAGACAATGGAATTCCTGGGGATTGAAGCGGCAGATGTTTCAAACCAGATAATCCAGAGGGACAGGCATGCCGAATTTGTGATGTGGATGGCGAATATTGCAACCACGCTTGATAAAGTCTGCATCGAAATCCGAAGTCTTGCCAGAAGTGAAATAGCGGAAGTTGAGGAGGGTTTCGGGAAGAAACAGGTGGGTTCATCCACGATGCCCCATAAGCGCAACCCAATAAAATCCGAACAGGTATGCGGGCTTGCGAGAATCGTGAGGGCAATGGTTGAGCCTGAACTTCGCAATAACACCCTCTGGGACGAGCGCGATCTCACCAACTCTTCCTGTGAGCGCATTGTGTTCCCCGAGTCGTGTGTGCTGACTGACCATATAATACGGCTCACAACGACAATTATCCAGAACCTGCGTTTTTATCCCGAAAACATAAGGAAGAACCTGAACCTGCTAAATGGCCTGAATATGGGCGAAGCTATAATGATTGAACTCAGTAAGAAAGGAGTAGGAAGGCAGGAGGCGCATGAAATTGTCCGCGAGTGCGCAATGTCGGCGCGCGAGACAGGAATCCATATGAAGGATGCGCTGATTAAGAATAAGACGGTCTCAAAATATTTAACTGAAAAAGATATTGTTATGATAATGAACCCGGATAATTATATAGGCACAGCCGTTATACAGGTGGAATCCCTTGTAACAAAGCTTAAAAAACGAAAATAGAAAGAGGATAATAATTGTTAAGAAAAGCTACTATCAAAGACGTTGAAAAGATATGGAAACTCGTGAACAGTTATGCAGATAGCCGCATCATGCTTCCCCGCTCATTGAGCGAATTGTATGAGAACCTCAGGGATTTTTACGTAGTCATAGACGATGATAAAATGGTAGGCTGCGGCGCGCTTCATATCACATGGGAAGATTACGGAGAAATCCTTTCACTCGCAGTTGAGCCTTCAAGGGTAAGAGAGGGGATAGGCTCGCAGATTCTCAAAGCCTGCGAGGAAGAAGCCAGGACTATTGGATTAAATAAGCTAATAACTCTTACTTATGCCCCTGAGTTCTTTGAAAAACACGGTTTTGTAAAAGTGAAAAAGAGCACGCTTCCGCATAAGATATGGAGCATGTGCATCAAATGCCCCAAGTTCCCTGAGTGCGATGAGATTCCGCTTGTGAAGAAGATAAATTGAGTGGGAGAATGGCTGTCAGCCAGCCAGAAGCTACTTCCATAGCGGCTTATATTTTATTACATATCCATTAACTTCGTCCTCTCCTCCTCAAGCTCTTCTGTTAATATCAACCCTTATTCTTTTGCGCTCGAATGGTTCCCGAATGCAAATGCAAAATCTTATTAGGAATCCGTTCCTTCAGGCAGGTGTAGCAGGGCTCGTGGTCTAGTCGGTTATGACGTCGCTCTCACACAGCGGAGGTCCTGAGTTCGAATCTCAGCGGGCCCATTATCGTAAAGAGTGATAAAATATGAAGATTGGATTTATTGGAATTTCAATAATAGCAATAAATTTTTTAACAATAAGTTCATTCAGTATCAGGACTCAGGTTTTAATGTTAATTGTTGGAAGCGTACTCATATTATATGATATGTTTAAAAGTAGTAAAAAAATTGTAAACTAAATTTGATTAATGTGCAATTAATGTGCAATTATTGTTTCCCCTGCTAATAAGTTCGTACGAGTTCGTATTAGTTCGTTGCCAATTTTCTTTTGGTGTGATGTCGTCTATCAACCGGCTGGCTTTGCGGTGGATACCTGAATAAGGTTGGTAGTATTTAAGACATAAAGAGATATTACTTCAACCCTCTATGTCCGGCTTAAAATGTTCCCTCTGCAACAGCGAAGTCTCGCCGCTTGAATTCTTAATCTCGCACAAAGCGCAGAAAAACCGCTGTTTCGTAAAATGCCCGGAATGCGACCTGATTTTCGTACCTGAAAAATTCCATCTCTTACCACAGGATGAAGCCGCGCGTTACAGGCTTCATGATAATACGCTTCTGAATAAAGGATATGTCGGGATGTTTTTAGAGAAGATAAAAGTTATACACCAGTATTGCCCCGGCGTCCGTTCAGTCCTTGATTACGGCTGCGGTCCCGAACCCGTGCTGGCGCAGTTGATGATAAAGGAGGGATTTGATTGCCATATCTTCGACCCGTATTTCTTTCCGGGAATTCCGCAACGTTGGTATGACCTTGTAATTTCTACAGAGGTTTTTGAACATTTCAGGGATATACAAACAGAATTGCAAAAAATCCGCTCGCTTCTTGCGTCGGGGGGCTTTCTTGCAGTTATGACCTCATTCCATGATGCAATTTGGGATTTCAGCGAGTGGTGGTATCCAAGCGACCCCACCCACATCTCTTTTTTCAGTATGCGTACATTTGACTGGATATCTAAACAATTTGGGTTTAAGATAATTTATACAGATAGAAAAAATTTCATCATACTGAAGGCTTGAGTTTAATACTAAAAATTAATACTGTCTTTGCGACCTTCGCGGCTCTGCGGTGCCTTATTCAATCTTCCTCATAACAATCCCTTCCGCAACCTTCGGCAGGAAAAGCGTGGACTTCTGGGGAAAATTCCTGTGTTCCACAAATGCTTTTCTTTCTACATCTTTAATCGAGAGGGGATTTAAGATAAAAGCCACATCGAATTCCCCGCTATCCACTTTAGCCACAGCCTCGGACGGACTTGCGCTAAATGAAACATCCTCTTCGGGTTTTCCCCTTATCACAGGATTTATCAGCCAGTCATGAAGAACAATCAGGTCAAGCCCCACAACCTCATTGCGCTGTTTTGAAAGCTCCCGCACCGTTTTTTCATCGGCTCTCATGATGCTGAATTTTTTCCCGTCATACATGCCGAGCTTAACATCGTACTCGCCTGCGCGCTGCCTGAGAACCGAATAGAATTCCTCGTTATTCCTATCGCCCTGCCATTCTATTGAAAAACCCGCATGAATCCTGCGTTCAAGCTCCAATGCATTAAAATTGCGCGCCGCCCTGTGCCATGGCAATAACAAAAGAGCCCTGTCCCCGCCTTCCATAAGCATCATCATCGTATATCCGATGCCGTCCTTTTCTCTCATAAGGCCGGATGCAGAGTACCTGTGGTGCCCGTCAAGAATGAGAAGCCTGCGCCCTGCCATCATGGTTTTGATTCTCTGCATGAGGTTTTCATCAGTGACCTCCCACAGAAGATGCCGGCTTCCGTTAAGAACGACATCGACAACCGGCGGCTTTTCGGGAGTGGGCGAAAATTCCGGGCGCTTAAATCCCAGGTATTCTTCAAAAAGGTTGTTCAATTCATGGTTAGGCATACTGTATTCCGCTGCAATCGGCGAGAAGTTCATCATGCTGGCTTTCATGAGCCTGTAGCGCTCTTTTGAATTAATTTCAAAAATATTCTCATGCCCGACAATGTTTCCTTTCCCAAGCTCTTCCACCCTGACAAGACTAACAAGCCCGAAAACAAAATATTTTTCTCTCCTGTCTTTTTCAGGAAGCAGTGCAAGAATCTCGGGTGAAAGGGTGAACATTATGCCGTAGATATAAAACGCAGGTTTTTCCCTCTCAACAAGTATCCCGGAACTCCTGAAACGTCCAAGTTCCCTTGCGGCATGATCAATAAATTCATCCCTGTCCATGTCTTTTCTTCTCGTAGTAACATGGATAATGTTGTCTCTCTCCTGTGCAAACCGCTCGTAATTTGCAGTATCTATAGTGTCATAGACAGGGCAGACAAGCTTACCCACTGCCAGTTCAGGATTAAGTACTGTGGCTTTAAAAGGTTTTATATCTACCATATTTGAGCCTGAATTTTGGTTCTCAAAGGACAATATCGCACATGAATGTTTCGAATACAGGAATATTTGGCTGCGTTAAGGCTTTAACGTTGCAGCTATCTTTCCGTCCCTGAATATCCTTATAACCCCGCCGCTCTGGGAAACCACAATCCCTATCGATTTGGTTGCAGATGTTATGGCAGCTACCGAGGAGTGCCGCGTACCAAGTCCTCTGGGTGTTTTTACAAGTCCCGTATCCATTGTGATATACCGCCCCGCAGCCTCGACCACTCCTTCGCCTGAAATCACAAAAACACCATCCAACTGCGCGAACTCCTTAATATTATCGCATATTTCGGGGTCGGTTATGTTCCGTTCCTCCCTTTTGTATCCCTGGAAGGGATTCAATATGAGCTGTTTTGATTTAGCCATGACGTTCGCGGAATCGCCAAGGATAAATGCTGTTCCAATAGCTCGTCCCTCTCTTCCTTCACTTCTGATTTCCATGGCAATTTTTATTACAGCTTCAAAGACCTGCTCGCTTACCCCGGTTCCATTGAGAAATCCGGATATATCGAATGCAGGCGTTTCATTTTTCTTTGGCTTGATTTGGCTATTCGTGCCGCCTGCGCCATGTTCTTTTTCAAGTTGAAGGGCTTTGAGCTTATAATCATTCGCAAGGTACCTTAAGCGATTAATTTCATACGAGTCTGTGCTTATTTCCGAAGCCTCCCTGAATTTTTTTTCAGCTTTTTTATAAAGCTCTATCGCCATGCTATAATCTCCTGCTTCCAGCGCTCCCTCTGCTCTCTTGGCTAGATTTTTTCCTTCATTGGAGAGCATGTTTGTCCACAAATTCAATCACCTGGAGATTCTAATTCCTGATGTTAAGTTGTCTAATAATATAAGGATAGAGGTGTTATAAAGAAATAAAGAATTAGGATGGACCGGTCGGGAATTGAACCCGAGGCCTCTCCCATGCCAAGGGAGCGATCTACCCCTGATCTACCGGCCCTGAAAGAGTGAGTTGCATAGTGCTTGGAGTTAGATAAAGGTATCGATTATTAACTGGTGAGGGGATTCCAGTCCTGCATTCCTCAAAGACAAGATTTAAATCAAATGGCGTAATATGGGCGCTAGTTTCGGGCCCGTAGCTTAGGCAGGTGGAGCGCTCGGCTGATAACCGAGAGGTCTTGCGTTCAAATCGCAACGGGCCCATCTTTTGTTTTTTAGTTTTTATTAACCGCAGATGACGGCACCCCGAGTCGCCCCTGGAGGGCGCCCTGAAAGAGATTATGAAAGGCGGATTAAAACATTTTAGCTAAAGCTTTTTCACGAATCAATATTTTAATTTTATATAAACTCATAAGGTGGAGCCTGAGATTTTTGATTTGATAACATTATACCTATGCCTACGATTATGAATACAAAAGTTAGTAAGAGAAAATTCATTAAAACCCCAATGCTTCCTCCTATGATAAAAAGTATTCCAAGTATGGTATGTTGATTCATTTCCACCGACAGCGGTTTCAGATCTTTACCATTTTTAAGTGCACATTCCTTACATACTTTCTTGTTAAATCCTAAATCATAGGTGCATTTTCTACAAAGAGTCTTTCCACAAATTTTACACTCGAAACTATGGGAATCAAGAATGGCTTTATTATGAACGATAGCACCACATGAATTGCATAGTGTTTTGGTATCCTTAATATAACCACCACAAACGGAACAATTAAACATCTTTGTATAGCAGAGCAGGTTTTCTGAATTCTCAATCGCAGTTATATCGTATTTTATTTTAAATGCTTGTAATTCAATCTGCTGAAATGGAACATATACTTGTTTAGTATTCGAAATGAATATGTGTCGTTCATTTGGAACGCATAACTTTGTATACTTTTGATTATTTTTCCCCCAGTAAGTTTTGTTCTTTGTATGAAAATTGGAGATATATTTCATAGAAAGTGTTTTTAGAGTATTATCATCTATACGGAAACTCACTTTCTTTAAATTTGAATCTTTATAGGTAGATTCATCATAAACGGTTAAAGATGCCGACTTTATGTGTTTAGCAATCTCTTCTTTTAGCAACTTGCCTTCATTTCCATCGATTAAAATAATGCGATTTTCTGCATTTTCTCTATGTATAACTCCAACAGAGGTTTCAAAAGTAGCATTTACATCATACTGAATAACATAAGAAGGATACATTGCAAATCCTCTATTTTTAATTCTAAGTAATTTAGAGGCGATTTCAGGATAACTTTTAAATCTAGAATTAATAGATCGATTTATTCTATCTTGCAATTTATCATTAGATGAAACAGGGTAGGTGAGCACAGTATGCTTTTTCCCTTCAAGAATTAACTCCATACCTGCTTGCGTTGCCAAGTCAGTTAAAATATTTCTATCAATTAATTCGATGGGAGGGGCAAGGCTTTTTGCATGTTCAATGGCTTGCACCGAGAATTTTCCAGTGGTTATTAGAATACCTCTTATAGCTCTTGATGAGATAGCTGCAGAATGTAATTTTTGTACAACTGGTCTTCCTATGCTGCTATTTGGCTGATGTTTGCATTCTACCACTATTAATCCTGCATTCGTCTGAATTAAAAGATCCCTTCCCATATCACCAGTGTATGGACAAACTTCAACACGTCCATATTGAAGTTTTTCAAAAATTCTTCCACAGACCTTTTGAAATTCAAGACCATCCAGAGTTTCCAATACTACTGACTCTTTTTTAGATGATGAAACCCAAGGTTTGGACTCTGTTTCAATGTTCATTATAGTTCAAGATGCATATCCCTATATAAATATTATGTCGGTTAGAATAAAACTTTTAAATCTTTACTAAAAACAAGTCTCTGCATATCTCTTTTTAGCCTTCTCATTCACTTCGTTTCTAACTTCCGAAGCTATTTTATTGATGTCCAATCCTTCGAGTTCCAATCTAAGCCTTTTCTCGATTTCATTTCTGTTAAGCTTCGCTTCTGAAAAAGAATTAGCTTTCATCACAACCTCTAACACAACTTCCTGTACATCCGCGCCTGGAACCCGTGGTACTTACAGACCCCTTCAGCATCCTTCTGGTCTATTGTCTTGCTGTCAAACGATGAAAGGTCGGCAGAATACAGCGCGAACTGCGAATCCCTTGCAACAACTTTTGCGCTGCCTTTATAGAGCTTGACCTTCACATTCCCGGTCACTCTTTCCTGCGTCTTATCGATAAAAGCATTCAAATCCGAATACAGGGGCTCATCCACAAGACCCTTGTACGCAAGCTCGCTCCACGTTTCATCGACTATCGACTTGAAACGCAATTCATCCCTCGTGAGAACGAGTTTTTCAAGGTCTTTGTGCGCTGTCAACAGTATCGTGGCTGCGGGATGCTCATAATTCTCCCTTGCCTTAAGACCCAGCACCCTGTCCTCCATCATATCAGTGCGCCCGACGCCATGAGAGCCGCCGATTTTATTTAATTTTTGAATCAACTTCATGCCATCAAGCGTCTTGCCATTTAACGAAACTGGCACGCCGCCCTCAAACCCGATATCAATTATCTCAGCATCCGGCGCCTTTTCAGGTGACACGGTCCATTCGAATATCTCTTCAGGCGGGATAAAATCCGGCTCTTCAAGCCGTCCGCCCTCGATGCTTCGGCTCCAGATATTCTCATCAACGCTCCACGGTTTTGATTTCGTGGCTGCCACAGGTATCCCGTGTTCCTTTGCGTATTCCATCTCCCACTCGCGTGTGAGATTCATGTCCCTCATCGGCGCTATGACCTCAAGGTCAGTGCTCCGAAAAACTGCTTCGAATCTTAACTGGTCGTTGCCCTTGCCCGTGCAGCCGTGGGCGAGAGCATGGGCTTTTTCTTTTTTCGCTATTTCCACGACTTTCTTTGCTATAAGCGGGCGCGCAATCGATGTGCCCAGGACATAACCCTCATAGCTGCCGTTTGCCTTGATAAGAGGAAATATATAATCCTTGACGAACTCTTCTTTCGCGTCTATTGTGTAATGTTTCTGGCTTATTTTCCTGGCTTTTTTCTCGGCCTGCTCGATTTCCTTCGCCGGCTGTCCTACATCGACTGTAATTGTTATTGCATAATCGCAACCGTAATGTTCTTTTAACAGGGGTATGCACACAGAGGTGTCAAGCCCGCCTGAATACGCAAGTGCTACTTTTTTCATCGTCTCGCTCTATAGTGGGGAAAGATTAATAGTTTTTGTCATGTTTTTGGGACTTATCTTCTGCTTGAAAAACCACAGAGAGCGCAGAGGACACAGAGAAAAGCATCAACTCTCTGTGCTCTCTGTGTCCTCCGTGGTTGATTATCCTTGCTGGACTCATTTATCATGTCATTTTAGAAAACTTATTCTATACCGCCAGCCAACATACATTCCATGGCAGACCTGATAATCAGAGGCGGTCGCGTGCTCACCATGGACGGCGCGATTATCGATAATGGAGTGGTGGTCGTAGATAACGGTTTAATAACTTTTGTAGGCAGGAATGCTGATGAAAAAGCCGATAAAGTGATTGACGCAAAAGGCTGTGCTGTCATGCCCGGTCTTATCAATGCCCATACGCATCTCCCCATGACCATTTTCCGCGGCTTTGCAGACGACCTTCCCTACGATAAATGGACAAAAAAAATCCAGCCGGCTGAAATGAAACTTACTCCCGCTGACATCAGGGCCGGCGCGTACCTTGGAGTGCTTGAGATGATAAAAACAGGAACTACAGCTTTTGCTGATATGTATTTCCACATGGATGAAGTGGCAGAGGTCGTACAGGAAAGCGGTATGAGGGCTGCGCTCGGATACGGTATGATTGAAGGATTGAACGAGGATTCTGATACTAAACTTAAGAGCAGGGCAAATTTTGCAATAAAATGGAACGGCGCAGCAAACGGCAGGATTACAACCATGTATGCGCCGCATTCTGCGGCCTCATGTTCAAAGGAATTTCTGGAAAGAGTAAAGGAACTTGCAGTCCGGGATAATTTGAGAATCCACATGCATGTGCTTGAAACAGAAAACGAACTCAAGTTAATGAAAAAGCGGTACGGGATGTGCTCCATTAATCTTCTTAACAGTATAGGATTCCTCGGGCAGGATGTTCTTGCCGCCCACTGCGTCTGGCTATCCGATGACGATATTGATATCCTGAAAACCCAAAATGTCAATGTTGTCCACTGCCCGGCAAGTAACATGGCTCTTGGCGTCGGGACTGCGCCCGTGCCGAAAATGCTTGAGCGAGGCATAAACGTGGCGCTCGGGACAGACGGCGCAGCATCAAGCGGAAGTCTTGATATGTGGAAGGAGATGAGGACGGCTTCGTATCTCCACAAGCTCAAAGACCCGCAAGTGTTACCCGCATCAAAAGTGCTTGAGATGGCGACCGTGAACGGCGCGCGGACGCTTGGGATAAATGCCGGGGCGCTCAAACCCGGCTTTGCTGCGGATATCATACTTATAGACCTGAAAAAGCCGCAATTTACATTATCGAATCTTACTTCTGCCCTTGTCCATGGCGCAAGCGGGTGTGATGTGAAAACGACCATCGTGGACGGGAAAATACTGATGGAGGATTACAGGGTGGAACTGGATGAGGAAAAAATTATGGATGATGCAAGGAATGTAATATTAAAAATAACGAATAATTAAAATTAAGTACAAACGCAACCATTCAGTCAGAAGGTGAGATATTGTTTACAATCCAAAATATTCATGCAAGGGAAATACTTGATTCGCGCGGAAATCCCACGGTGGAAGTCGATGTTACCACAGAAATCGGATTCGGGCGCGCAAGCGTTCCTTCGGGGGCATCCACAGGGACAAACGAAGCTCTTGAGTTAAGGGACAGGGACAACAGGTATCACGGAAAAGGCGTCATTATCGCGGTGAACAATGTCAATACCGAAATAAAAGAAGCGCTCATCGGCATGGACGTCCGCGACCAGCGCGACATCGACAGGCTCATGCTGGAACTTGACGGAACTGAGAATAAATCAAGAATCGGCGCCAATGCAATCCTTGGCGTTTCCTTGGCGGCAGCACACGCGGCTGCGGATTCACTCGGGCTTTCCCTTTTCCGCTACCTTGGCGGCACGAACGCATTCACGTTCCCGGTTCCAACCATGAACATAATAAACGGGGGAAAACACGCGGGCAACGAACTTGCGATACAGGAATTCATGATACAGCCGGTAGGCGCACGGACATACTCGGAGGCGTTGCGTATGGGTTCTGAAACCTATCAAATGCTTGGCACAATACTTTCAAAAAAATACGGCAAATCTTCGGTCAACGTGGGATATGAAGGCGGTTATGCCCCGCCGCTTACAAACACAAAAGATGCTCTCGATGCCGTCGCCAATGCTATTGAGGAAAGCGGATATGAGAAAAAAATTACTATCGGTCTTGATGCCGCAGCGTCAGAATTCTATAAGGACGGCGTATACACTATCGATGGACAGGCATTCTCCCCTGATGACCTGGCGGATTTCTATGCCGAGCTTGTGAAAACATATCCTATTCTCTCTATCGAGGACCCTTTCCATGAAGAAGCGTTCGATGATTTTGCGGTTTTGACAGGAAAATTGAAAGATACGATAATCGTTGGCGACGACCTTTTCGTGACAAATGTAAAACGTCTTGAGAAGGGAATAAAAATGAATGCTGCAAATGCGCTTCTGCTGAAGGTCAACCAGATAGGCACGCTGTCCGAGGCTCTTGACGCAGCAAGGCTTGCACAGAAGAATAAGTTCAAAGTGGTCGTGAGCCACAGGTCTGCCGAAACCGAGGATACTACCATTGCGGATATTTCGGTGGCTATCGGCGCCGAACTGATAAAGACAGGCGCGCCGGCGCGGAGTGAGAGGAACGCGAAGTATAACCAGTTGCTCAGGATTGAGGAAGAGCTTGGGAAGGCTGCAAAGTATATGCAGCTTTAATTTTGAAAAATCGCGAAATAACGGCGCTTTAAAATCTTTTAAAACGGCAGGTCACACAGTGTAGGTCTTCGGCACTCCGGGCGCGTCACAAATCGAACTATTTATTATCCATGAGTGTTGATAGATTATTCCAGAGAAACAAAATTAAATGTAAAGCCGGCTGTCGAAAAGCTTACAAAAGACCTGATAGATAACAAATGGGGGGAGGTGTAAATATGCAGACAGTAGAAATAATGGAAAAAACGTTCGATTCCGAATCGAACGATATTGCCTTATATCTTGCAATGTCGCGTAAAGCTGAGGATGAGGGACACCATGAGGTAGCATCATATCTTTTGAATGTGGCCGTGGATGAGGCGGAGCATGCCGCTGCATTTGCAGCGCTCTTAGGTAAGATCAAGGATACAAGGACAAATCTTGTTAACATGCTTGCAAACGAGGTGAAAGCTGAAAAAGATAAGTGGAAAGCTTCAAAAATCGCATCTACCGAAGGTCATGAAGAAGCGTCCCAATTTTTTGAAAAGTCGATGCAAGATGAACGAAAGCATAAAGACGGATTAAGAAGGGTTCTTTCAAAATTGGGAAAAGGATTAAAACAACAATGAACAATGATAATATGGGAGAAAAAATATGGAACCTAAGAAAGTAATTGACAGTATAGATGATAAAATGGGCTTTACACCTGAAATCATGAACATGATGGGTGAAATGAATCCCGAATTGTTTGAACACTATAAGAAATGCGATGACGGCATCCAGGAGGACGGTGCGCTCCCGGCAAAGGTTAAAGTCCTGATGTCCCTTGCCGTGATGGCATCCCAGAGGTGCGAGCCCTGCTGTGAATCCCAGATGAGGAGCGCCCTTAACCACGGCGCCACAAAAGAAGAAATAATGGAGACAATGAATGTGGTTTTCATTACCTCTGGCGCGCCGGGTGTTGCAACATGCAAGAGAGCCCTGAAATTGATTGATGGGGACAAGGGACATGGCAGCGGTCACGGGTGTATGGCAGGAAGACGAAGGCAGTAAACCATAAAGATTAAAATACTTTCATGTTCATTGATTTATCAATGATATTAAATTTTAATGGAGGATAATATGAGCCAAAAAATAATAGATGCTTTGAATAAAGACCGTGAAGATGAGCTTAGCGCCATCATACAGTATATGAAACATCATTATGAGGGGGAAGGGATGGAAAGCCCTGCAATTCT
>JAPZAN010000258.1 GCA_027460605.1 Candidatus Methanoperedens sp. | reverse complement strand
CCTTGGCGCCGACCTTTCGGGTTTGTAGATGTTTATTGATTTCACACGCTCAAAATCAGAATCGTTTGTTGCTATATTGCTTATTCCATACTGTTCCACTGTGGAAAGATGTATAGCATCAGTAGTTAGCAAGCCGTATCGCCTTCCAAGGTCTATTGACTTCTCAACCAATACGGCATCTACAGTCAGTATTTCCAAACCGCCGTAAGTGAGTTCCGTCAGGTAATCGCTATATTCTTTCACCGGCTTGTAAACCATTGAAGAAAAACTGGCATTTTTCAATTCCCTCTTAAGGTTTGGTATATTGAATTTTTCAATGTGCTGCGCGGCTTCCGCTACGAGTATCTTGAACAAAACCTCATCCATGATATGAGGTGTGATGATTCCTTTTATTTTATTTGTTTCAACCAGCCTCAGGAAATCTGAACAGGCTTGCGCATAGTTCGGGTCATCAAGGGCATTGTAGATGAAGATATTCGCATCAATAAATATGCGCTCTTCGCAAGTAAAATCGCTGAGTAACACTATACACCTTTGGAAGTATGGTATAATTCATCCAGATTTTCTACGGTGAGGGGGGATTTTTTCACTATCCCTCGAACTCTGTCTGTCATAGACTTGGATTTAACAATAATGGTATGGTCTCTGGTAAATACCTCTACTTCGTTCCCTAATCCTGCGCTTTCTAATAAGCTGTGGGAAATCGACAAGCCCTTTTTTGTCAACTCATAGCCTTTAACTGTGTCCATTTCGATTCACAAACATCTTATAAGCTCAAAACCGTATAATTCTTATGGTGGAGATATCGTGCTTTGAAAATTACAAACCGCAGATGAAAGCGCCCAGAGTCACGCCTCTGGAGGGCGTATTCACGTATGGCTACGCCATACATGTCAAGGAACGCAGATGAACGCAGATTTTTTTTAAATGCTTTATGCTGCCTTTGCTTTGCGTTCTTTGCGTCTGGTATGAAAAATATTGTTCAACGTTAAACGTTTTGAATATGATTCATAGCAAGTTTTTGGATTAAGCCTCAACAGATTTGATCCATACTTAATAAAGTTAGCATTAAGCTTTTATATTAAATATATTTAATAT
>JAPZAN010000257.1 GCA_027460605.1 Candidatus Methanoperedens sp. | reverse complement strand
AGCACCCAAGGATATTTACATTGACTGGAGCAACATCGGAAGAAGCTCTTACAGGCAGAGGCTGATAGCCGGCGCACTGCTGGACATGATACTTGACTGCCTTGAGGGGACCGAACAGGGAATAGACGTGGTCGTTGGGGTTGCCCTTTCAGGAATACCTCTTGCAAACCTGATAGCTGATGAACTCGGATGCGAATTTACAACGTATCATCCCAATAAACAGCGCTGGGAGCCAGAATCAAAAGAGATTAAGGGCACTATCAGCCAGAACTTCGCAAGAGTGGAGGGCAAGAACTGTGTTTTGATAGACGATGTGGTCACATCAGGGACTACTATCAAAGAAGCCGTGGCTGTGCTTGAAGGACTGGGAGCCAAGCCGGTTGCGATTGCAGTATTGATAGATAAAAAAGGTATTGATGATATTTCAGGTGTTCCCCTGAATGCCTTATTGCGCGTAACAAGAGTGGATAAAATCGAATAACATGCCTGATTGGCCGATACATTTAATTGTTCCCCTGCTTGCCCTGTTGATTGTCAGCAGGAAAGAGAATCTAAAGTATGTCTTTCTCTTGCTGCCGCTTGCCCTGCTTCCTGATTTTGATACGTTTGCAGTCCAGCACAGGGCGCTTTTTCATAATATCTTTATTCCATTAATCCTTGCGCTGTTCGGGTTATTAAGCAGGAAATACAGGGCGATTTTCCTGATTGCTTCTGTCTATATCGCATCTCATGTGCTGCTTGATATGTTCGCCGGCGGCGTAGTGCTTTTTTATCCGATATACAACGGAATGGCGTTTGTGGATGCAAGCCTCATGATGAGCCAGACTAATAATTTACTATGGACATTTGATTACGGCTTCAGGCCATACGCCGCAGGATGGAAGACTGCATACGGTTATATTTCAGACAGCACAGGCACGGGCGCAATGGTGTTTGTCCTGACGGCGTGTGTTTGTGTGGCTTACAGGCGCTGGCGGGAAGTATGACAAAGAACCTCATGGTTATGGGGACAGGTTCCCATGTTGGAAAAAGCATACTTGTGACAGCGCTTTGCCGGATTCTTTCAAGAAAATATAACGTCGCCCCTTTTAAGGCGCAGAATATGAGCCTCAACTCCTGGGTGACAGAGGATGGCAAAGAAATAGGAATTGCACAGGCTATCCAGGCAAAAGCGGCAGGACTTGAACCCAGTGCAGATATGAACCCGGTTCTTCTAAAGCCAAAAGGCAATCATATCTCGCAGGTGATTATCCTGGGAAAACCGTATGCG
Source organism: Candidatus Methanoperedens sp. (assembly GCA_027460605.1). GTDB lineage: Archaea > Halobacteriota > Methanosarcinia > Methanosarcinales > Methanoperedenaceae > Methanoperedens. The sequence goes on along the minus strand of JAPZAN010000257.1, from coordinate 3,010 downwards.
GATAAGGAAGCGGGTGAATACTATGATTCAATAGATGAAATAAAGTCAACCGTTGCCGGGGCATATAACCGCTTATCAGGCTTACATGATGTAATAGTAATTGAGGGAGCAGGCGGCGCAGCCGAGATAAACCTTTATTCCCGCGATATTGTGAATATCGGGATGGCGCGTCTTGTCCGACCGCCCGTAATCCTTATCGGTGATATCGAGCGCGGCGGGGTGTTTGCAAGCATTTATGGAACTCTGCAACTTCTGCCTCCTGATGTAAAACAGCTTGTATGCGGGCTTGTGATAAACAAATTCAGGGGAGACATGAGACTGCTTGAGCCTGCAATAAAACAGCTTGAAGAATTGACGGCTCTTCCGGTGCTTGGCGTTATACCGTACACGGATATGAGAATACCGTCAGAGGATTCTGTTTCCATAAAGGATAAAACGCAAGTTCAAAACGGTCAGCCAATAAAAATTGCAGTGATAAGGTTATCGCACATATCGAATTTTACGGATTTTGAACCGCTTGAACATTATGCTTTTGTCCGATATACGAATCCTGATGAGGAACTCGATGAGCCCGATGCCATCATATTGCCAGGGACAAAAAACACCATCGATGACCTGAAAGAATTAATTGCCAGCGGAATGGATAAAAAAATAATAAATGAAGCAAAGAAAGGGACGCCTGTTATCGGAATCTGCGGCGGTTACCAGATGCTTGGCGATTTAATCACTGATAGCGGGATAGAAGGAACAAACGGCGCATGTTCAATAAAAGGGCTGGGACTTCTTGGGGTTTCAACGCGTTTTGGAAAATATGAAAAACAAACAAAGCAAAGTGAAAAAATCGTCACAGGGAACGGCATGATACTTTCACCCATCAGAGGCGAGAAAATAAAAGGTTACGAGATACACATGGGTGAGACAGACGGGGGAAAAGCCGCTTTCGGTGATGATGGGGCCGTGAGCGAGAGCGGGCTTGTCATAGGTACATACCTTCACGGGATATTTGAAAATGAAAATTTACGAAAATCTTTCCTCGGCTACCTGTATAATCGCAAAGGGCTTACCTATATAGAAGGAAACAGAAGCGATGGCATAGAAGAACTTGCAAGATACGTTGAAGCTTATATTAATATGAACCTGATATATAGTATTCTGGAGGGACATGAAACAGCTTAAGGAGACGGCAGCGAAAATAAAAAGCATGGAAATCCGTGGCGCGGGAAGGATTGCGCGCGCTGCGGCGGCTGAACTTCGCGATTATGCAGGACGCATCACAACGAGGGACCTTGATGATTTCAATAAAAAGATGAAATACGCTGCCGGATTGCTTATCAGCACGCGCCCGACTGCGGTATCGCTTCCGAATGCAGTCAGGGCTGTGATGAGGTATGAAGGGGAAAAACTGGCAGAAGCGAAAGCCAGCGTCAGAAAACTGGCTGATGAATTCATCGCCAGTTCCGAAAATGCGGTAAGGAAGATAGGCGAGATAGGAGCGCGGAGAGTGAGGGACGGGGATACCATAATGACGCATTGCAATTCATCCGCCGCCATTTCGATTATGGCACAGGCGCATGCCAGCGGGAAAAAGATTAATGTAATTGCCACTGAATCACGCCCGAGGATGCAGGGTCACCTTACCATTAAGCAGCTTGACTCACTCGGGATAAAAACATCGTTGATAGTGGACTCTGCTGTTCGCTATTTCATGAAAGATATAGACCTTGTGATTATGGGCGCTGATGCAGTTACAGCCAATGGTTCGGTCATCAACAAAATCGGGACGTCACAGGTTGCTCTCGCCGCCCATGAAGCGAGGAAAAACGTAATAATCGCTGCCGAGACCTATAAATTCAGCCCGAGAACTTTGCTTGGAGAACTTGTGGAAATAGAGGAACGCAATAGCGATGAGGTGATAAGCAAAGAAAAACTCCTTGAATTTCCAAATGTAAGGGTGAAAAACCCGGCTTTTGATATTACGCCTCGCGAGTATATTGATTTGATATGCACGGAAGTCGGGGCGATACCTCCTGAAATGGCATACGTTATTATCAAGGAATACCTGGGCTGGGGATTGGGGGAGATTAATTCTAACTGGAAATCATAAGGCGCTTTTAGCGACGCTGCTGCACCATAAGTTATTTGTATGATTAAAAATCATATTCTATCGAGGCATTAATAAGAGCCTTAATAAGTGGAGGTTAGAAAGATGGTAAGTGTAGAAGATATTCCCGCAGAGAAGAGATGGGAAATAGCGGCAAAATCAGCAAGCGCAATGCCTTTTATTTACGACATGCACTTAAGAAAAGTCCTGGGTGAAAAATATGACGATATCGAGCGGCAGATATGGAACGAAGTGGGCAAGGAATCGAAGAACTTCGCAAAAGCTCTTGGTCTCCCCTCAGGCAATGCGAAGGAACTCAGTGATGTATTCAGGATTGAAGGAGCGACCCTCTATGGACCTGAATTCAGGTTCGAGATGGTAGAAGAGACAGAGGACAGGGCGGTTGGGAAAGTGGTTGAATGCCCCATGCTTAACAGGGCAAGGGAGATGGGACTTGATCCTGAAATTGTTGCTCTTAAGGCGTGCATGACCTTTGATAAATCGGCTGTTGAAACCCTGAATCCATTTTATACCCACAAGTTGAATGCGAACATGTGCAGCGGCGCCAATTACTGTGAGATGGTCATCGAGCCCAAAATAAGGCAGATTTGAGAATTGTGCGGGAGAGATTAACAAATATAAAAAAAATGCAGAAATATTAAAGATGTATTGTGAATATTGATTAGATAAGGGAGGATTTTAATATGGTTGTATATCCGGAAGAAATAATAGAAATGGCTGACCGTTTGATGAAGGATATTGCAGATTCGAAAGACAATCTTGATGTCATTGCGTCTGTAAGTTTTACTGACAGGTGCGCTGAAATACTCAAGAACCTTGCGGAAAGTGTTGCTGAGCTTCACCAGCGTGTGGATGTGATTACGGAAAAGGAATAATTCCATTGTATTG
>JAPZAN010000256.1 GCA_027460605.1 Candidatus Methanoperedens sp. | reverse complement strand
AAGCTCATGGTATCGCGCATTGATTCCCATGTCCATGCATCGTCATCTGACCCCGCTGACATATCTGACATCTCGGTTTTGTCCTCAATTACGCTTGCGCTGATAAGGTCCTTATCCGAAGCCACGCCGACCAGCGTCAGGTTCGCATCCAGGATGGGGACTGCTTTTACATCGGCAAGTTCCATGATAGCGCCTGCTACTGAAAGAGGGGTTTCGCTCCAGACAGAAACCACATGATTCCCAATAAATTCACTGATGGGGGTATTGATGTTCAGCCTCCCAATAGCACCAACTATATCCGCTATAGTTATAAGACCTGAAAGATTGTGGTCCTCCACCACAGGCAACCGCCTGATATTATTTTCCAGAATTATACGGGCAGCTTCCACTATTGAATTATCAGGCCCTATTGTAATGGGGTTCCGGGTCATCAATATTGCAATTTGTTCTTCTTCCGGATGCTTTAATAAATCAGTCCTTGTCACTATCCCGACCAGTTCACCGCCTTTTACAACCGGGACACCGGAAATATGCTTTGTTTTTAATATCTCAAGAACTTCATCCCTGGAACCTGGCAATTCAGCTCTCGCAACATCCCTTACCATTACTTCTTCAACCGTAATGCTTTCCGGAGTATCAGCCATTGTTTTTCTCCTTTTTTTCATTTTTTCTTATTTTTTCCCGCGGACTACAAGCACAGGTATTTTTGAGTTCCTTACCACTTTTTCAGCAACACTGCCCAGGAGGAATCTGTCAAGCCCGCTTTTTCCAAGTGTCCCCATAACGATAATTGACATTGAGTTTTTTTCAGCGTATTTAATAATTTCATCTGCCGGATGTCCTTCAATTGTATTCCTGTCCACTTCCAGACCCTCGGCTTGCGCTTTATCTGCCACGTATTTTGTAGCCTCGTCTCCTTCCTGCCAGGCAAATGCAGCAGTATCAACCACATAAATAGCATGTAATCCCGCTCCCGTATTCTTTGCCAGGTCTATCCCGTAATCGACTGAGTTTTTTGTATATTCCGAACCGTCTGTTGCAATCAATATTTTCTTAAATAATTTACTTGCCATAGATTCCCTCCTTCCGATTTTAGATTATGCCTATAATGTCATCAGGTCTAGCCCGCCTCACTAAACTGCTTAATGGGTTCCTTATAGCCTGCATATTATTTGATTCTTTTGTTAATATCATCAGTTTAGCTTTTTTCCCTTTTTTAATGGAGCCTGATTCCTTATCTAATCCGAGTATTTTTGCACCATTTAGCGTGCACAGCTTAAATACTTGTCTGTCGTCAAAAATATTTGTCTTGGCAAGAAACTCCATCTCAGAGAACATATTTACAGAATTCAGCATGACGTTATCAGTGCCTGCGGCAACGAGGATTCCTTCATCCAGCATTTTTTTAATTGGCGGGAACCCTGACCCTGTAATGAGATTTGAGCGGAGGCAGGCAACAACCGGAATATCAGCTTCAGCAACCGCCTTAATGTCCCTATCCGCTGCATGGGTCATATGTATCAGGAAATCGG
>JAPZAN010000255.1 GCA_027460605.1 Candidatus Methanoperedens sp. | reverse complement strand
TTTCCCGCAACACTTCCATTCCCCCAACAATAGGCATGATGAGATCGGTCACAACGACATCAAAATCTTTTTTTCCAATCTTTTCAAGCCCTTGTTGACCATTCTCGGCAGAATCTACTAAGAACCCTGCATCTTCCAGCAGTTCTACCAGTCCATCCCGGATTTCCTTTTCATCCTCAATTATCAGGATATTCTTCATAACATCAAATCGGTAATTTTATTGTAAACGTTGTTCCAGTTCCAACTTCACTTTTTACATCGATCGAACCATTGTGTTTCTTGACGATCCCATAACAAATCGATAATCCAAGACCAGTTCCTTCACCTGGCATTTTGGTCGTAAAAAAAGGATCAAATACTCTACCAATATTATCATGCGAAATGCCGCAACCATTATCGGTTATGCTGATCTCAATGTGGTCATTTTTTGCTGCAGTTTTAATAATTATCTCTCCGTCCGATGTTATGGATTGTATTGAATTAGTCAGCATATTCATGATTACCTGCTGGATCTGTTCGCCATCAGCCATGATAAGCGGAAGAGGCGTAAGGTCAGTAGTTATCTTCTTCCCATTTAATTGAGGTTCGAGTACATTTAGCACATTATCTATCTCCCTATTTATGTCTACCGAACTTATTTTTGGCTCCGACTGGTGCGCGAATTCAAGCAGTCTCTTCACAATACGCGCTGCTCTATTAGTTTCTCTATTGATGATTTCGAGTCTGCTGTTCGTTTTCTCATCCCGCGTTTTCTTCAGCATTATCTGGGTGTGGAGGGAGATGGTGGTCAGGGGATTGTTAATCTCATGAGCTACTCCAGCAGCCAGTTTACCCAACGTGAAAAGCTTTTCTGATTGCATGAGCCGCGTTTCGAGATTTGCCCTCTCTTTCTGTTCTGTAATATCTTTGATAACCAGTACATTGCCGGCATTCAGGCTATCCTGCAATGGTTTATTGCTTATGAGACCGTGGAAATTCGAGCCGTCTTTTCTCTTGAAAACGTTCTCACCGTCAGGTATTTCCAAATTATCGGTCACGTTCGCCGTATGAAACAATATATTAATTTTACTGCCAGCGACTTCCTCTAAACAATAGCCAAATATCTTTTGAGC